>DATAMV010000139.1:0-5041 GCA_036266515.1 Candidatus Saccharimonadia bacterium | reverse complement strand
TCTAGCGTCGGTTTTTGCTCTGGGAGTCGGAGCGGCCATTTTGGTGACACGTAACTGGACTTGGGAGAGCACGGCCCAATTGCGGGCGCGGCTCAATATCTTGCAGCGGGTGCGGCGACCGTCTTAGGATACAGGCTGCAGCCATGAGTGGCACTAGCCTGTTACAGAAGAACTCCCCGTTTGGGGAGTTCTTCTGTGGGATAAAGACTGAGGTGCGGGGCGGGCCGACGCGGCCCGCCCCTACCCCCTTGTCGCTACGGCAGCGTCACGTCGACGAGCGTGTCGTCGCGCTCGAACGTCACCTCAACGGTGTCGGGGTCGAGCCGCGCGATCGGCTCCCCGTCCATCGTGTTGGTGCGGTTGCCGAGCATGTACATGTGACCGTCGTAGCTGAAGGCGATCTGCCAGTCCACGGGGTCGTCCGCCCCGACGAACGGCAGCTCGACGGGCTCGGCCGTCTGCGTGTCCGCGTCGCCGAACAGGTCGGCGGGCCGGGCCACGAGCAGGTTGACCTTGACCTTGCGGCGGTCGACGTAGACGTGCCACCCGTCGTGGGGACCGGTGATCTCCGGGATGGCGCGAACCGCCACGACGAAGCCCTCGTTGTGGCACCCCGGCCGGGTGAGGCCGATGAGGAGGTGCTGGTAGGAGGGGCCCGTCAGGCTCAGGTCCACGGGCCGGCCCTCGGTGTTGATCTGCGTGATACGCATCCTGCGCTCCTTCGGATCGGTTGCGGTGCTCTTCACTTGCAGACTACCAACACTGATGTATTGGCACGCTGCAAGTGAAGAATCTAGACAAGGGAGTGAAGGTACTTTCAAACACTGTCGCCCGAAAGTTTTATTATAATAACATATTACACCACAAAATACAATAATTACCTCACACATGTGATGAAGCATAGGCATTTTGTGGTACGCTTGGGCCAATGACTAAGAAAAGCTCTTCCACAAACGACATTTCCCGCGGCGTCGTCACTTGGTTCTTCCTGCTGTTTGGATTTGCATTGGCGGCAATAGCATACTTAACCATAGCCGGCATTCATCCCGACACCGATTTCTCGCCGGTTATTATCCTTATGGCCTACTCGCCGTCGATCGCCGCGTTTGTGGCCGCATGGCTCGTGCCCGGCACCGGCGGTCCATTTGCGCTCCTGAAGCGGGCATTGGTGTGGCGCGTAAATCCAGCCTGGTACCTGGCTGTCTTATTTGGGCCGTTGGCATTGGTAGTGGTAGCTATTGTGATATACGGTCTTACCGGCGGATCTGTTCCGGCGCAGTGCCTCATTATTCCAACCGGCGGCGACCTGGGCAGTATGGTGGGTCCACTATTTGCCGGCATGGTAGGGGAGGAGTTCGGCTGGCGGGGGTTCGCGCAGGCGCTGCTGCAAAAACGCCTAAGCGTCTTGGTGGCCGGGGTGATCGTGGGCGTGCTCTGGGCGACCTGGCACCAGTGGACGGGTTTTGCACCCGGCGGCCACCTCACCACCGCCGACGTAGCCACCAATTACATACGCCTCATTGCCACCGCCGTTATTTACGGCTGGATTTACGCCCGTACCGGCAGTCTGCTGGTGGTGATGCTAGCCCACGCTGGCCACAACATCGCCGTGGACCTATTGCCGTCCACATTGCTTGCCACAAGTGCCATGCCACTTATCATCGCTATGTTGTATGTGGCGGCCGCGGCCGTACTCGTCATGGCCCGACCCGGTCAGTTCCTCCGTTCCGTATCCGCCATACGCTAGCAAGTCTTGGCAATTTACCAAAACCCGCGTATAGTTTATGAGTTTCCGGGCAATTAGCTCAGCTGGTTAGAGCGCTTCGTTTACACCGAAGATGTCGGGGGTTCGAATCCCTCATTGCCCACCAAAGGAATTATCTACCAAAAGACCCCCGTAAGGAGGTCTTTTGGTCTCATAAACGAATTAACGGGTACAGGGCCAGGGCCTGCACCCGTTTTTTGGAGAGTTCCGAAACCTTACAACTTCGGAACGGAGTAGACCAGGACGGCCCCATGCGCTTGAGCGGCATCGACGTTGTCGATGTACTCCTCGAAGGTCGTCGCCCGGAACCAGCGAATGAAGTTGGCCTCAGCGCCGGGATTGGAGTGAACCTCCATCACGACATCGAGGTCCGCCAACAGGTCCGGGAGATGCTGGCCGCCCCTGAGACGGACAGCGCCACCAGGGAGGGACGGGAGCTCCGTCAGGCCTTTTAATGTCCATGCGGACATAACAGCTCCTTTCTTGTCGGGAAAGCTGTTGGGATATTATGACACCATTTACAAAAAGAACAACTCTCTAAAATCAATCATTCAACAGGGGCGCTGCATACCAGTCGACCAAATAGTCGCCAGCAACCGCATCGAATTCTCTCACTGTATCGATCCTCGCATATGTGTACGGATCGGCCCTATGGTTCACCGCAATTAAATAGGCAATGCCGCCACTCCTAAGGAGCCTGACCAGGTGCGTGCCCGCTTCTGGCCGGTAGGCACCTGAAGGCATTTCCGTGATAGCTTTTGCTCGCAGCACTTGGTCGCGCCTGCCCTCCCAGCCCGTGTCCCATAATTCTTCATCGTCACCACGAAATCCCGGTTTATCCGGATCTCCGGCACCCAGGGCGGCGTCTGCTAGCCAATCTGGTCCCGCTGGGTCGATATATGCATTTTCCGGCCCGCCCTTATTTCCTTTATCTTCTTCCATCCGATATGCCCTAATAACTCAATTATATGGCCTAGTCAGATTGCGTATACACAAAAGAACCAACACGCTTGTGCTACACTTAATCCAATGAGCTCGCGTGTTGTAAGGGGGTTAGCCCCCGCTGGAAAACCGCATCCTGCCACCAAATTGAGCTTGCTCATGGCTCTATTGGTGGTAGTCGTGCTTGGCGTACCCGGATCTGCCTCGGCCGGCCAACCCACTGTGCAAGCACCCACGGGCCACATGACCAACGGCTATTTCGACGGCGTTTATACGTTTTCCACCTACATTTATTGCTCGGGCGGATTTAATTTCTCCAGCTCCTACAGCAACAGCCTCGAAGGCACACACGACTTCGCGTTCTGGGGCGCGGCCGACGGCTCGCTACTGGTATCGATCGATTCGGGCGGCCTGCAGCTTGTGACCTCTTGCGGCGATCCGTTTACCGGGCCCAATACCAATGTGGCCAATTACACTGTCACCAAATATACGACCCCGCCTACTCCAACTCCCACACCTACACCTACCCCAACTCCCACGCCTACACCAACGCCCACGCCGACACCGGGCGGTGGGGGAGGCGGCCATCCCACACCGACGCCGGGGGGTGGGGGAGGCGGCCATGGCGGCACGTCATCGCCAACACCCACCCCGCAGCCGGGGCAGCCCACGCCCACCCCGCCGCCAGACGCCACGCCCACACCCGAGGCCAGCTCAAGCCCAACGCCGCTGGCGCCGGGTCACATTACCCGTCCCTCATCTACACCCGAGCCTGCAAGCAGCGGGCCGGACACTTCCAAATCCCGCCGGTTCTTGTCGTTTGCGAGCACTTGGGCCTTCCCATTCTTCGTTTTGCTCGCGCTGATTGGGATGGCGCTGCGCAACCGGCGCGTGCGCGAGTGGCTCGAAGCGCGGTGGCGGCAGTTCTTGATTCGCGTTGAACCGTACTGGTTTAGGCTGCGCCAAGCCTTAAAACACCTAGCACCCCGCGCCAAAACCGAGCCCAAACGCCGCGGGTTGGCACACCGCCACCACAGCGGCAAATTAATGGCGCACCACCACACCGACTATCCGGCGCTGGCGTTCCTCCTGCTGGTGTCTACGGTGCTAGCCGCGGCCGTGTCGTTTACGAGCCGCGCCGACTCGCAGCTATCACTGACGGTGCTGGGGCCGCCGCCGACGGTGGGCGCTACCATCGACGACCCCGTCACGGGCACGCATTTTAGTGTGTCCACGCAGACCGTTCGCGGCACCTGCCCCACTGGGCTCATGGTGGAAATCTACCGCAACGGTATCTTCGCCGGCAGCACGCTCTGCGACAGCTCCGGGCTCTACAATGTGGTGATCACGCTCGTGCCCGGCCAAAACGATCTGGTGGCCCGCGACCTCGATGGCCTGGGCCAGTACGGTCCGGATTCGGCTACCGTTACGGTTTATTACGACCCACCGCCGCCTACGCCCACTCCAACTCCTACCCCCACTCCTACACCAACGCCCACACCGAGCCCCTCACCCACATCTAGTCCCAAGCCGACGCCCGTGCATACGCCCACACCGACCCCAACCCCGCGGCCCAGCGTAACGCCTCATCCCACATCCTCTCCCAATCCGAGCGAGCCGTTCTATCTAGATAGCGGTGCGCATTTTTACCAGGGAGCTGATCCGAGTGCGACTACGCATTGGCAAATTACCATCCATGGCGGCCAGCCCCCGTACTCGCTCACTTGGGACTGGGGAGACGCCACCAGTGCTGCGGCCAGTGCCGCCGCCGCCGGCGTTGTTACGGCCGCCCATCAATTCGAAAAATCCGGCATTTACCATGTAGTGATCCGCGCCCGCGACGCCGCCGGCCGCGACGCTGTCATCGCGCTGCTGGCCATCATTAATGGCCAAGCCACCAGCGGCACCGTCGGACCACCAATTGAACCCAGCGGCAATCTGATATTTGTATGGCCGCTCCTGGTGGTGACAAGCCTCCTGGTCCTAAGCTTTTGGCTTGGTGAACGCCACCGCCTTGCTGAGTTCAATGCTGACTCGGGCGGGAGTTGACAGCTCGCTCAATAATGGTTACGCTTACACCAAGTCCGCACCCGGGGCGAAATTAAAACACCAAAAACATCACGGCCGTGTCAAAACCAAATCGCGTTCGCAGACGCACCTCCAATTTTAGAATTCTCAAACGCCGCCTCGCCCTCGTAGGCGTATTTGTCGTTGCCATCCTCATCTTTCCGAATCTCGGCGCCCGGGCTGCCACGCTCTCAAGCGCGTCGCTAGCCATCGCAGATCCCCGGCCAAGCACGCTGAGCACCAACTACACCTTCACCGGCTCAAATG
>DATAMV010000138.1:0-1516 GCA_036266515.1 Candidatus Saccharimonadia bacterium | reverse complement strand
CGTCAACCGTTACGCCATCGCGCTGGTGTGGCCAACATTCACGAGCATTGCGCTCATTATTATGGTGCTCTTTTATTTGGCCGTTTATTCCCAGACAAGCGCCCCCGGTGGTCAATTAGATTTTGTGCCGGCCAGCGTTGTGTTTGCCACGTCTGCGCTGCTACTGGTGATCGCCATTGCGATCATTCTTTCGGCCCTCTACGTGTACAAGCACAATTACATCCTCGTGACCAACAAGCACCTCATTAAAGTCCAGCAAACTGGTCTATTCGCGCGCCAGACCGCCGAGCTCGGCCTCGGAAACATTGAGGACGTCAAAGGCGGGCGGGCTGGAGTGCTCGGCACCATTCTCGATTACGGCGATATTGAAATCCAAACAGCCGGTACCAGCGAAAACTTCATCTTCCGCACGGTCCACCGGCCCCAGCTCGTGGCCGACCGCCTTCTTCAATACAAAGAAGAGTACCGCCACGCCCACCCTGAATTCCACAACCACGACTAGTCAGCGGTAAGATGCCTGGGCGTGAGGTACAATAGGGTAATGAGTGAGTTCAAACTGTCAAGCAAATACGCCCCCGGCGGCGACCAGCCCAAGGCCATCGAGCAGCTGGTGGCGGGACTGCGCAAAGGCGACCGCGAACAGACGTTGCTCGGCGTGACCGGCTCGGGCAAGACGTTTACGATGGCCAACATTGTACAGCAGCTGCAGCGGCCCACGCTGGTGCTCAGCCACAACAAAACGCTGGCGGCCCAGCTCTACGGCGAGTTCCGGCAATTCTTCCCCGACAACGCCGTGCAGTACTTCGTGAGCTACTACGATTACTACCAACCCGAAGCCTACATTGCCCGCACCGACACCTTTATCGAAAAAGACTCGTCCATTAACGAAGAAATCGACCGCCTGCGCCACGCTGCTACAATGAGCCTGCTCACGCGCCGCGACGTGTTGATCGTAGCTTCAGTGAGCTGTATTTATGGCCTCGGTAACGTCAGCGATTATACCGCCCTCACCGTCGACCTGAAGGTGGGCGAGGTCCGCAAGCGCGACAAATTCCTGCGCCAGCTCACCGATATTCAATACCAGCGAAACGACATTGAGTTTACTCGCGGCAAATTCCGCGTCCGCGGTGACGCCATCGAAATCTGGCCCATCGGCGAAGAGGTGGCCTACCGCCTGGATTTCTTCGGCGACGACCTCGAGCGCATCCGCCAAATCGACACGCTCACCGGCGAGGTGATGGGGGAACAGCAGGAACTCAAAATCTTCCCCGCCAAACACTACGTGACGCCGCAGGAAAAGCTCCAAAACGCGGTGGCCGGCATCGGCGAAGAACTAGACTTTCGCGTAGTCCAGCTCGAGTCCGAGGGTAAAAATCTCGAAGCCCAGCGGCTCAAGCAGCGCACCAAGTTCGACATGGAAATGCTGGCCGAAACCGGCTTCGTGGCCGGCATCGAAAACTATTCGCGCTTCCTCTCGGACCGCGAGCCTGGTGAGCAGCCGGCTACGCTTCTGGAC
>DATAMV010000137.1:0-2930 GCA_036266515.1 Candidatus Saccharimonadia bacterium | reverse complement strand
GATTGCCGCTGCCTCCGTGCCGTATATGGCGTGGCGTAAATGGGCGCCGCGGCTCTTGGTGCTGGCGGTGCTGGGACTGGTGGCGCTTTTGGTGCCAGGGCTGGCCGACAGCTCGCACGGCGCCACGCGCTGGCTGCATGTGGGCCCGGTGTCGGTGCAACCGGCCGAGGTGCTCAAAATCGCGCTGATTTTGTATCTAGCTGCCTGGTTTGAGCGGCATCAGAGTGAAGTCCGGTCGTTTTGGGACGGGGTGGTACCATTTGGCATTATGGTGGGCGTGGCCTGCTTTGTGATCGTGGTGCTGCAGCGTGATATGGGCACGATGATGGTGCTGGCGCTGGCGGCCATTGGTATGTTCTACACGGCAGGTATGCGCATTACGCACTTGGCTGTGCTTCTGGCGTCGGCCGGGGCAGCGGGTTGGGCAGCGATCGCGTTCTTTCCGCACCGGATCGCGCGCTTCATCACATTTCTTGATCCGCGCTGCAATGACCCCAAGTATGCACTCGACAGCTCGTTGCACATTTGCCAAGCGCTGATCGGTGTGGGCTCGGGCGGTATCTTTGGCCTCGGGCTTGGCCATAGCATCCAGGTGTATGGATATCTGCCTGAGGCGGCCAATGACTCGATATTTGCCATCATCGCTGAGGAATTCGGCATTATTGGGTCGCTTGCCATCATTGGCCTGTTTGGGTGGCTGGTGTATCGGGGTTTGCAAGTAGCCCGCCAGGCACCGGACATGTTTGCGCGGCTGGTGGCCACCGGCATCTCCCTCTGGCTCTTGTTCCAGGCTATTATTAACATAGGCGCGATGCTTTCCCTCGTGCCGCTCACCGGTATTCCGCTGCCGTTTATTTCCTACGGTGGTACAAGCCTGGTGGTATCGCTATTTGGTGCGGGGATTCTTCTAAATATTTCAAAATACACCGTAAGAGAGGTAAGTGATGCGCGTAGTCGTGAGCGGCGGGGGAACAGCCGGTCATATTTTGCCAACCTTGGCAACCAGCGACGCCCTAAAGTCGCTCGCTAAGGATACCGAGCTTCTCTACATCGGTCAGGCCGGCAGCATGGAGGCCAAGATCGTCGGAGCGGCTAGGTTGCCCTTTGCCGCGATTTCGGCCGGTAAGTTCCGGCGTAACCATTTTGCTGGGCCCCTGGCCAAGATTTTCAATTTGAGCACTTTGGGGCCCAATGCCCGCGACAGCCTGCGAACGCTCCAGGGCGTGGCCCAGAGCCTGCGAATCCTGCGCCGTTTCCGCCCCGATGCCGTGTTTTTGAAAGGCGGGTTCGTATGTTTGCCGGTGGGAATTGCGGCCCGGCTTCTAAACATTCCGTTTGTTATTCACGAATCAGATGTTACTCCGGGCCTTACCAACCGGCTGCTCGCGCGGTGGGCGGCCAAGATCGCGGTGGGTTTCCCGGAAAAGAATTACCCAGGTTTTTTGCCGTCAAAGCTGGTGTATGTGGGCAATCCCATCCGCCCCGACATTCTCAAGGCCCACCGGCTTGAGGGGCTGGCTCATTTTGAGCTAAGCGACGGGGTGCCGGTAGTGCTCATTACTGGTGGGTCGCAAGGGGCTGCCCAAATTAATACAGCCGTGCTCGGCGCCCTTGAGCAATTGCTCGCGAAATATCAGGTGATCCATCAAACAGGTGAGGGCGAGATTGCCGGCGTTGAGTTTGAGCTGAGCCGTCGTAAGGATCTCAAGCATGCGGAGCGCTACCATCCGGTGGGGTTCTTAACGCGCGACATGGGGCTCGCGCTTGCAGCCGCTGATATCGTGGTGGGTCGCGCCGGGGTTAATACCATCAACGACAGTGCTGCTTTGGGTAAGCCCACCATCCTGATCCCGAATCATCAAATGGCCGGCCACCAGGTTGAAAACGCCAAGGTTCTGTCGCGGCTGGGAGCGGTGCGGGTGCTCGACGGCGCCCGGCTGACGCCGGCGGCGCTGGTGCGCGAGTTGGAGGTGGTGTTGGGCAACGAACAGGAGATGGAGCGGTTATCAGCTGGAATCCGCCAGTTTAGCCGGCCCGAAGCAGCGAAAGAGCTGGCAAAGCTCATACTCGAACAGGCCGAAGCCTATCATGTATCTAAACAAAAACCGAACAAGGATACCATTGATCCTGAGGCGCAGGAATGAACCAGCGCCGCATCCGGGTGACGGGCCGTCCTGTGTATGGCCGGCCGCAGCAGTTTAACCGGCCATCCCGGAGTAGGGGAGTGAAGCGGCCAGCGATGAGCATGATGCAGAAGCGGCTCATGGTGATCGCGGTTTTGGTGCTCGTGGCAGGGTGGGGGATATGGCAATTATTTGCGGTCCGGAAGGTGGTAGTGAATGCCAATGGCCGCCAGGCAGAAATTGAGTCTGAGGCGCGCAAGATCATCGATGGTAATTTGTGGTGGGGGAGCTTGCTCACATTTGACGATGGGTCGTTCGTAGCCAAGCTGGGGGCGCAGGACCCATTGCTGCGCGATGTGTCGGTGCGACGGCGGTGGTTCCATACCGTCGTGGTTTCGGCTACGCTCAAGGCCCCCAGCCTGGGCTGGGATACTGGCAACCAGGGCTACGTCCTGGACCGTGACGGCACAGTGATCGGGCCGCTAACCAACCAAACCGGCATGCCGGTGGTATTTGATGGCAGTAACCTGCCGGTGCAAGTCGGCCAGCATGCGGCATCGCAGCATTTCGTGGAGTTTACAAGCCAGATGGTGCCGGCGTTAGCTGGCATGGGTATCACGGTGACGCGGCTGGATATAAAAGAAACCACGCTTGATTTAACTGCCCAGACCAACAAGGGATACCGGTTACTGTTTGATACCAGCAGAACAGTAGGGGAGGAGCTGTCCGACCTGCGTTCGGTGCTGGCGCTACTCGCATCCCAGAAGCGCGCCCCCGCCGAATACATAGACCTGCGAATTGCCGGCA
>DATAMV010000136.1:0-3557 GCA_036266515.1 Candidatus Saccharimonadia bacterium | reverse complement strand
GGCCCAAGTGGTGGCCCCAGGCGCTGCGCAAGCGCTCTCGCTGAAAATCAAGCATCCCTTCAACCGGGGCCGGCAGTTCACTGCCGGCCCCGAGAGCGTTTTTATAGGCGGTTGCTTCACAAATCAGCCTCAGTTTGGTACAACTGGACCCGACCCGCGGCATTTTCGGACCGCGGGCACGATTGTAGGAGGGAGGAATCCCGGTTATGTGGTGGAAGCTCGTAATCGCTGTCGTGGCAGTGGGTGCCGCAGTCGGCATCACCGCCGCGGTTCGCGGTAACCGCGGCAAGCAGGCCCTGACGGCCACCGACGCCGAGCCCGTCACCGCGTCGTAGCGTTCCAGCGCTCGACGATCCTTCGATTGGGACCGGGTGGGGTGCAAGTCCCCTGCCCGGTCCCGGAACCAAAAGCTCCGTGCCAGTAATCAATACCCCCGTGCTCGGGACTTTGGTATAATATTCCAGATAGACGTGTATTCTCAGGGGAGATTGTTATGTCCGGCCACTCAAAATGGGCTTCCATCAAACACCAGAAAGGCATTAAAGACGCCCGCCGCGGCGCCAGCTTTACCAAGTTTGCCAACCTTATTTCCGTTGCTGCCCGGGGTGGGGCCGATCCTGATGCCAACTTTAAACTGCGCCTAGCCGTCGATATGGCCCGTAAGTCCGGTGTGCCCAACGCCAACATTGAGCGCGCCATCAAGCGCGGGTCGGGCCAGGATGATGGCACCGCCTTTGAAGAGATCACCTACGAGGGCTACGGTCCCGGTGGCGCGGCCATCATCGTCGAAACTGCCACCGACAACCGCAACCGCACCGCCCCGGATGTCCGCTCCGCCTTCACGAAGCACGGCGGCTCGCTCGGCACACCTGGCTCGGTGGCCTACCAGTTCACTCAGCGTGGCGTTGTTGTCATTAACGCCACCGACATGGATACGGCCACCATGGATGCTATTGAGGCGGGCGCAGAAGACGTGGAAGAGGGTGAGGGCCAGTTGGTGGTCTACACCAAACCAACCGACCTCGACGTAGTGCGCAAGGGCCTCTCAGCCAAGGGCTACGAGGTCGAAAAAGCCGAGCTCTCGCTCGAGGCCAACACCACCGTCGAAATCACCGATGAGGCCACGGCTCGCAAGCTTGTCAAACTGATCGATGCCCTCGACGAGCTCGATGATGTAACCAACACCCACGTCAATTTCGACATCGCGCCCGACCTGATGGACCGGCTCGGCTAGGAACACGGAGCAGGCCCATGAGGCATATTCACCGCGACATTGCATCCACCGTCGTCATTTCCTCAGACGACAAGATTTTGCTCGGCCAAAAGCAACCGGGCAGCGGCCGCGTCTACGCCGACGGCTCGTGGCTGATCCCGGGCGGGGGCATCGAAGCCGGCGAGACCGCCATTGAGGCTGCCCTCCGAGAGCTGTTCGAAGAAACCGGCCTCACCTTTACCGAAAACCAGGCCGAACTCGTAGAAGACAAAGGCTCGGACAGCACCCCCAAGACCCTGAGCACCGGCGAAAAAGTTGTAGTCAACATGCGCTTCTTCACCTTCCGGGTAATGCTCGAACAGCCAGCTGCTGCTCTGCGGCTCCAGCCCAGCGACGAACTTCCGGTCCTAAGTTGGATCAACATGGGCGACCTCCCTGGTCTCAAGCTGCCCCGCCCCTCGCACGACCTGTTCGCGAAGCTGGGCATCCTCGGATGAGGATCATTGGCATCGACCCCGGCACCGCCACCACCGGCTTCGGCGTGATTGACGTCGACCGCGGCCGGTTCACCTTCGTGGACGCCGGCGTTATCACCACCCCGGCTCATACGCCCATGCCCGAGCGCCTCATGACGCTCCACACCGAGCTTGTCCAGGTGATTGCCGAAGTCCGCCCCGACCAAGCTGCGGTCGAGCTACTCTTCTTTGCTACCAACGTCACCACAGCCATCGCGGTGGGGCAGGCCCGAGGCGTCATTCTCCTATCGCTGGCCGAAGCCGGGCTAGCTGCCGCCGAATATACGCCGATGCAAATCAAGCAGGCTGTCACGAGCTACGGCGGCGCCAAAAAGCCGCAGATCCAGGAGATGGTGAAACTGCTCCTCCACCTCCCGACAATCCCCAAGCCCGACGACGCCGCCGACGGACTAGCCATTGCGATTACCCATGCGCAAAGCCCTGGTACAATAGGCGCATGATTGCAGCACTGCGCGGTATCCTAAGCGAGAAACTCGAAACCAGCCTCGTGCTCGAAGTCGGCGGGGTGGGGTATGAATTGTTTGTGACCGTTGACGATTGGGGGAGCGCCCAGCTCGGCACCGAGGGCTATTATTACATTTACGAGCAAATCCGGGAGGACGCCCATAACCTCTATGGCTTCACGGCGCTCGGCCCGCGGCAATTATTTGTGCAGCTCCTGAGCGTATCCGGGGTGGGGCCGAAGCTGGCGCTGCAAATCCTGAGCGCAGCCGGTGAAGCGCGGCTCCGGCAGGCCATTGCGGCCGGCGACCCGGCGCTGCTCAAAGGTATCACCGGCGTGGGACCCAAGACCGCCCAGCGCCTTATCGTGGACCTGCGCGGGAAAGTCGAACAGGGGACCGCCGGCCTGGCACCCGTGGCCGATCCCACCTACCAGGGCTTAGTGTCGCTCGGCTACACATCCGCGCAGGCCGCCGCCGCCGTGGCAGCACTTCCGGCCGATCTTAAAGACGACCAGGCGCGGCTGAAAGCTGCGCTTAAGACCGCCGGCAAATCGTAGTTACGGCCTCGGACAAGATCTCCACGCCGGCATCAAGGTCAGTCTTCGAAATAGTGCAGGCCGGCATCAGCTGAATAGTGCCGTCACCGTCCTGGATAAAATGCAGGCCGTTCTTGTGGCAGACTGCCTCAATCTCGGCTGCAAGCGCACCGGGCTCCCGGCTGCAGGCCGTTAGGTCAAGGCATACCTCCAGGCCGATACCCCGCACCGTTGCTCCCAGGGCGCTTACTTTGTCGCGCAACGCCTGCATCATCCGCTCGCCCATAGCCGCCGAATTTTCCCATACTTTATCGCGGCGATGAACCTTAAGTGTTTCTAAGGCCGCGGCACAGGCCGTTGGTGACCACCCGAATGTCGAAGTGTAATTTGCCCCGCCAATCGTTTTTTCCACCAGTTCTGCCCGGCTCAAGACCGCCCCCAAGCCACCGGCGCCGTTGGTGATGCCCTTAGCAAACGTTGCAATATCGGCAACCGCGTCGTACTTATTAATACCAAAGAGCTCCCCGATACGCGAAAAGCCAGTTCCTACCTCATCTACTACCATGAGTGTCCCGTACTTTGAGGTTAGTTCGCGAACCGTCTCCACAAACCCCGCCGGAGCCATTCGGCAACCGCCCCATCCGGTAATAATGCCGGATTCAATGAAAATGGCTGCTACATCACGCTTTTCCAGCGCTGTATCAAGCTGGCCGCGAAACCTCTCCAATATCTGGTTATCGACTGCCTGATCTCCCTGTGCAGTTGGGTAATCCAGCTGCACAAAATCGGGCACCAGCGGGTGAATGGCTTTCACGTATTCGGGTAAATA
>DATAMV010000135.1:0-4442 GCA_036266515.1 Candidatus Saccharimonadia bacterium | reverse complement strand
CTCCCAATGTTTCCAAGATTGAAATCTTGCGCCGTTCCAAAGTGCGCCGCAACTTCCTGAGCTTCTTGCGCGAGCGCCGCGGCAAGTCGGCCCGCCTGCGCGAAATTTCGTTCGACAAAGCCGCCGCCAACGACGTCTCCGTACCGGAAGAGCCCGAAGTCATCGAAGAGGCCCAAGCCGAGGACGCTCTCAACGACGCCGAGTCTCTGAATGTAGTCGAAAACGCTGAAAACCGCGAAGCTGCCGCCGAAGACGAAGTCGCCCCTGGTGAAGATGTTGATGAATCAAGCGAGCAGGAAGCTGCCGTAGCCGAAACCGAGCAGGGCCTTGAGCGCGCTGAACCCGGCGAAGGTGAAGCCGTCAAATCCTAGGATCTAGATCCGGCGTGAAACCCCGAACCCGCATTCCAAACAGCCCCGCCTCTGGGGCTGTTTTGCCGTCTGTGAAGCCGGGCCAAGTAGTAGTCGGCATCGATGAGGTTGGGCGCGGCGCCTGGGCCGGCCCGCTGCTAGTAGTGGCAGTAGCGCTCACTGCCCCGGCTCCGGCCGGCCTCACCGATAGCAAACTGCTCAGCCGCGCCCGCCGCGAAGTGCTGGCCGCCGAGATCCGCGATACCGCGGCCGGCATCGGTTTTGGTTGGGTACCGGTCCGCGAGCTTGACGAAGTTGGGCTAGCTGCGGCGCTCAAGCTCGGCGCCCACCGTGCGGTCGAGTCACTCGGCTGCCCGTACGACCTCATTGTCATCGACGGCACATCCAACTTCCTGCCCGGCTACCCAGTGGTCACCTTGGCCAATGCCGATTACTTCGTGCCCCAGGTGGCCGCGGCTTCAATCGTGGCCAAGGTCGCGCGCGACCGCTACATGGCGCGCCTCCACGCCCACGACTCGCGCTATGGTTTTGACGCGCACGTCGGCTACGGCACCGCCCACCACCGCGCCATGCTTGAACGCCATGGCGCTAGCCCCCACCACCGCACCAGCTTCCAGCCCATCAAAAATCTCAGCGCGGCATGATTACAACAGTCGCCGGCCGCCTCGCCGAAACCAAAGCCGCTGCCTTTCTGGAAAACCAGGGCTTTGAAATTATCGGCCGCAATTGGCGCAATCGCTGGTGCGAGCTCGATATTATCGCCCGCCACGGTGGCCAGCTGCATATCGTGGAAGTGAAGTACCGCCGCCGCCTCGATTGGGGCTCAGGCTTTGAATACATTACCCCCGATAAGATCGCCCGGCTCAAACGGGCGGCCCTGGCCTGGACCTGGGCCCATCATTACACCGGAGCCTACCAAATCGATGTGGTGGCGGTGACGGGTGAGCTGGGTAGCCCTCAGATCGAACACCGGCCCGGCGTTATTTTTTAGCGGACCATTCTTTTATGAATGTCATGATTTCGGCTTTGTCGCGGTCGTACCAGTCGGCCTTCAGCTCCACGCTTTCAACCGCCTGCGCGGCCGGCCGCTTAATTCCCGGGTGCGTATGCTTGGCAAAGAAGGCTTTGATCTCAGCAGCCATCTCGTGCGTGGCAAAGCCCATGCCGGCGTAGGTCGGGAAGCGCTCGAGCATGTGGCCGCCGCCGCCGTAACGCTCCAAAAAGAGTGGCCAGTGCTCCTTCACGAAGGCCCAGGTGATGTCGCGGGCCTCATGGTTGCGGAAACCATGCGCCAGCACCGAAAAAATGTCCTGCGGCCGCACATCCGGCGAAATACCTAGCTCGAGGAACCGTTTTATGAGCTCGGGTTTGCGGAACCGGCCAAGCGCACCGAGTAGGCTTAGCTTCACCTGCGGGGTTTCCTCGGCCCGGTAGCGCGCCAGTACAGCCTCAAATTCCCGCTCGCCGCCATGCCGGGCTGCGGCATACAATATGGCCGAGCGGATATCGGGATCGATGGCGGCTCCCTCCAGGTATTGCTCAAACCGTTTTTTACCTTCTTCAGTCACAGCCTCATCATCAAAACGCACGGCCTGATGCAGCACCAGCGGCCGCATCAGCTGGTCGAAGGCGGACTCGCCCTCTTTGGCGTCCCAACCGAGCCGCTTCACGTTTGGAGCGGACAACCAACGGCCGAATTCCTCCAACTCGGTGCGCAAATCCTCATCCTCGACGATCGCCAGCACCGCACCAAACCCGCCGCTCACAGCCGTCCATACTACATAATCAGGCTCCTCGCGCAGCAGCTCCACGAGCCGCAGAGCCTGGGTAGTATTGGTGAGCCCAGCTTCGGTGGTTGCAAACACATCACTGGCCACACCGTAGCGGTCGCGGGCGGAGAGTTTGCGCCGGTGCAGTGGTCCCTCCAAGGTATCGAGCATCGATTCAGTGTAGAGCGTGCGGAAGAATGCCGTTTGGCCAGGGTTGGGTTTAAACCAATCGTGCGCCAGCACTTGTTGTGGCAGCTTCAGGTCGTCGATTACCAGCGTCTGTTCGGTGGCCGTACCATCCGGCAGCACCACCCCAAACGGCACCGGCCAGGCCGGCTCATGCCCCTGGGCTTTGGCGGCCTCCCGGGGCGAACTGTAAAACCGCTCCTGCGTCACGCTGCCACCGGCCACGCGCACCACCGGATATCCGGGCCGCGCCGTCCAGGCCGACATCACCGTGGCCACCGGCTTGCCCGAAACTTCCTCGAGTGCCTTCCACAGGTCGCCGGTGACGGTGTTGCCGTAGCGGTGACGTTCCAGGTACACATGTAGCCCCTCGCGGAAGGCCTTGGCACCGAGGTATTGGTGGAGCATGTTGATGATGGCCGCACCCTTGGCATATGATATGGCGTCAAAAATTTCATCAAGCGAGCGCGGATCATCGATGTGCACCTGGATGGGGTGAGTGTTGGCCAGGCCGTCCAGCCCCATGGCGTATTCCGTGGTGGTACTCACGAAATCGTCCCACGCCTGCCATTCGGGGAAGAGTTCGTCCATGGCAAACACTTCAATCCACGACGCAAAGCCTTCATTCAGCCACAAATCATCCCACCAGGCGAGCGTCACCAAGTTGCCGAACCATTGGTGCGCCAACTCGTGCATCACTACCGTCGCCACCCGCTGCTTATTGGCCAGCGAGGTTTTGGCTGGATCGAGCAGCAAGTCGGTTTCGCGGTAGGTAACCGCACCCCAGTTTTCCATGGCACCGGCGCCAAAGTCGGGGATTGCGATCATATCAAGCTCAGGCAGGGGGTAGGGGATACCAAAATATTTGGTATAAAAGCTCAGTGTCCGGACGGCGGTCTCGAGGGCAAACCCGAGCTGGCTGGTCTTGCCGGGCGTAGCGTGTACCCGCACCACCACGCCTTCCGGAGTGGTAGCCTCGAGATGCTCAAACCGCCCCACAACGTAGGCAAGCAGATAGGTGCTCATGCGCGGACTGGCCGCGAACGACACGCGCTTGCGGCCCGCACCAGCCGGCTCTTCACTCGTCACGTCGCCGTTGGAGATGGCGGTACGGTCATCGGGGATCGTAAGAGATACCTCAAACACGGCCTTGGCCATCGGCTCGTCCACGCACACAAACGCCTCACGGGCGTGAACCGCTTCAAACTGAGTGGTGGCAATCACCTCGGTACGGCCGTCCACGGTGTAATTACTGCGGTAAAACCCGTGCAGTGTGTCACTAATATCACCCTCAATAACAAGCGCCAGGCTGTGCTGTCCCGCCGGGATCTCTTGGTCAAATTCACACGTCACTGTTTGAGTCTCGTCGTCCATGACGATCTTTATGGCTTTAAGGGTCCCATCGAGGAGCGCTTCCTTCACATCCAGTTTGGAGGCATGCAAAACCAGGTCCCGCTCCGGGGCGGCCAGCTCAAAGTCAAGCTGCTCCTTAATCGCAAAATGCAAGCCCTCCAGGTCTACGTCAATGTCCAAAGCGTAGCGCTCGGGTTTGATTTGCTCGTAGAGTCGGGAAACGCTAGCCATAAGCGCAGGGTCCTCACAGGTTACTTCCCCCTAGTATAGGGGATAATGCCGCCGGGATCGACAGGGCGGCGCTCCATGCGGTATAATACGTTCAAATGTCGGCCGCGTGCCGGCCACTTTTAAATAGAATGTGGATCACAATTAAATAACAACAGAATAGGATCATTAGCATGCAAACGAACTTTTTAGCCGCAATTAACGTTATCGCCGAGGAAAAAAACCTCCCGCGTGAGGTCATCATAGAAACTGTACAGGCCGCTCTGGCTGCCGCGTACAAGAAAGACTATAGCGACAAGGACCAGGAAGCCCGCGCCGAACTCGACCAGGAGACCGGCGACGTTCGGATTTTCGAATCCAAGGCCGTCGTGCCGGATGGCGAGGTTGAAAACCCGCACCTGCAGATTTCCCTGACCGACGCCAAGAAAATCGACAAGAAAGCCCAAGTCGGTACCGAAGATGAGCCCTACATGGTAGAAATGGAAGCTCATCCCGAGGACTTCGGCCGCGTGGCCGCCCAGACCGCCAAGCAGGT
>DATAMV010000134.1:0-1708 GCA_036266515.1 Candidatus Saccharimonadia bacterium | reverse complement strand
TGTCTCCAGGAGCGTGACGACCCGCTCATTCACACAATACAGCTTCGTGACCCTCTGGACACCCCAGGTGTTGACCGGCCAGAACGCCCCCGGGATATGGCAGCTCCAGCGCACCGCGCCGTCGACGGGGGCATGCACGCGATGATAATCCGTGGGGCATAAATAATAGGTAAGAAAATGGCCATGCTCAAAGTGCCGAGCGACCTGAGTATTGTGGACCAGTTCCTCCAGCGTATACGTGCACCAGGGCCATTCAGTTTTCGAATTCAATACCGATGAGAGCCAGTGCCTGCGCTGGCTGGGCAGCCAACCGGCGGCAAGCCGCCGCAATGTTGGTATGGCCTGCCCACCTCAAGAGCCCAATGGCGGTATTGCGGAGCGCCGCCATCACTTGCGGGATGTTACCACAGCGCACCTGAGAGCGATCTTCATCGAATGTCACATCGCGGACCCAGTGCGACTTGTTCTCAATCGCCCAATGACCTCGCACCAGCTCCAGCACTCGACCAGGTGTCGCCCGCTCGGGGCTCAGACTCGTGGCGCCATAGACCACTTCGACCTGTTCTGTTCCCGTTTTTTTGGTGATGACATGCCGCCCCACTTCGAACACTTGCGCCAGACCCGGCCAATCGCTGTAGCCTACCAGGGCCTCACTCGTCGTGAGGTTACGGGTCTCGATGCGCCCATGGCCCACGTCCACTGTACGAACGCTCTCTTGGCGGTCCCCCGCCGGAGGCATGGTAAAAACCAACTCGATATCGGCTTTGAGTTGCGGCTGATTCTCTTTGACGATCATGACATAGTCCCCACCCGCGTTCACAATCGTCTGCGCCACCTGGCGTTGGGTGAGCAGCGCATCCATCGTCACCACACGGCCCGTCAGGACGATCTGGCGTAACACCGTCTCGACCTCTTTGATCTCATTGGTTTTGGCTGCGACAGCCTGTTGCGTGAGCGTCAGCCCAAGACGGTGGGCCAAGACCGATAGCAGGTGCGTGCCCGGGGCCCCTTGCTTCTTGGAGCCCCGCAGCGTTTTGCCATCGACCGCCATAGCAGCTTCGGGTGTCTCAGGCGTCGCGGGGGTGTGCGTCACGACACTGTCTGCCCAGACTCCCAATGTGGCCTCAAACCCCTCACGGTCCAAGCGCCCAAAGATCGTGTGTAGCGTGGAGGCACAGGGCGTGGTATGCGTGAAGCCAAGGGCATGAGCGATCTCGCTCCCGTAGTTGCGTCCCCATTCGGCGATGGCACTATAGCTGCGGGAGCCACACAGCATGGCGCAGCACGACAGGGCGAGAATAGCGGATAAAGGATGGCGTTTGCCACGCGACTTGCGCACGTCCGGGATGTCAGAGAAAACTTCGATGAGCGGACGAGGCTGTGGTATCATGAGGGTCGGCTTTCATGAAAGGGTTCGCTCAATTTATCGCGGTTTGTAGGAGGTCGAAGTGATCAAAACACGTGACAAACTCCCCCCGTCTCGCTCTGCGTGCAATCGCTGGGTCTAAAGCCGCCTGTAAGATTAATTCAGCCTGCTCGAACGCATTCAGGTGACGAAAATTTCTCAGGAATTGAAAAAAGCCCACGTAACCCGGCAGGTTGGTTTTGCTGAGACCACGAAAGACCCGCAGGTAGGGTTTCAGCAAGGAAAATAGGCACTCAGCGCGATTCTCATGCACCTCGCCACGCGCATACTCCTTCTGCGTGT
>DATAMV010000133.1:0-2827 GCA_036266515.1 Candidatus Saccharimonadia bacterium | reverse complement strand
CCGATCTCGCGTCCGGCCCGGTGTCCCTCCCAGATCAGTGACGCGTCATGCGTCTCGGCATACTTCTTCATTGTGCAGACAAATGGCGCATCCCAGCTCCACCCATCAATTCCCGTCACGCGCACACCACGTTCGAGCAGGTACATCGTGGCCTCGCGTCCCATGCCGCAGCCTTTGGCGACATAGTCGGGGCGCCCGTACGCCATCCCGGCGCTCGTGTTCACCACTACGATTTCGAGCGGAGAGAGCGTATGGCCGATGCGCTCGAGCTCGGCTTCGACATCTTTTGCAGTTGCAACATAGCCATCGGGGAAATGCCGGAAGTCAAGCTTCACGCCCGGCTGGAAGCACCAATCGAGCGGGACCTCGTCGATAGTGATTGCTCGCTTGCCGTGGTCCATGGTCGAAGCAAAGTGCCAGGGCGCATCGAGATGCGTCGTGCAGTGCGTTGACAGGCGCACCCATTCGAAGCCCCAGCCTTCGCCGTCCGGCAGGTCCTCCTTTTTCAAACCAGGAAAGAATTTGAGGATGTCGGGCGCCGTCGCCTGATGGTCAAGGTATTCGATCTTCGGGCCATAGCCTGGCGGATCGGCCGCCACGTCGTTTTCCAGTGGCACCGAAATGTCGATCACCTTACGCGGCATCGTGTCTTGCTCCTTGTCAGCCGGCTTGTGCCGGCCGCACATGATTCTAGTGTGTTTGCCCGCAAGTAAATGCTCGGCCCAACGTCCGGGCATGGTTGAGAAGGAGTGTTACATGCCGGCTTATTGGGTGGCGCGGTCCAAGGTCAACGATCCTGTCGAATACAAGAAATACACCGACCTGGTGCCGGGCATTATTGCCAAGTTTGGGGGCAAAGTGCTGGCTAGGGGAGGGCGTTTCCAGATCATGGAAGGCCCGGACAAATTCCACCGGTTTATCGTGATCGAATTCCCTACGTTCGAACAAGGTGTCGCCTGCTTTACTTCGCCCGAATACGACAAGGCCGCGGCCTTCCGGCGTAGTGGCGCGGGAGAAGTCGAAACGATCATGGTGGAAGGGGTCTAGCCCACTGGTTGGGCCGCCCACCCTCTAGCCTAGTTTGGCGAAATGCGCATAAGATGGCGGAAAATAACGTCTAATCGGGAGGATAGAATGCTTCGACTACTTAATATCAAATCATTTGCGTGGCTTGCGGGGGCGACCGCCACTCTCTTGGCGGGCGGCATATTTGTCATTTCTGGCGCTCATGCGCAGAACAAAGAGCCGATCAAAATTGGCTTCGGCCAATCGCTCACTGGCTTCCTGTCGCCGAATGGCAAGCAGGCGCTGCTCGGCGCGGAAATCTGGCGTGACCGCGTAAACAAAGCCGGTGGCTTACTCGGCCGCCAGGTGCAACTCGTCTATTACGATGACAAGAGTTCACCCGCCGAGGTGCCCGGCATCTACACCAAGCTGCTCGATGTCGACAAAGTCGACCTCGTGGTTTCGGGTTATGCCAGCAACCAAGTTGCGCCCGCGATGCCGGTGGTGATCCGCAAGGGCAAGGCCTTCGTCAGTCTGTTCGCGCTCGACATCAACGACAAGTTTAAATACCCGAAATATTTCTCGGTGCTGCCGACGGGGCCGAATACGAAAACCTCGTTTACCGAGGGGTTCTTCGACGTTGCGGCTCAGCAAAAGCCGAAGCCGACGACGGTCGCAATGGCGCTGGCCGACGCCGAGTTCTCGCAGAACGCCTGCGAGGGCGCGCGTGAAAACATCAAGAAGCACGGCATGAAGATCGTTTACGATAAGGCCTATCCGCCGCCGCCGAAGACCACCGACTTCACGCCGATCGTGCAGGCACTCAAAGCCGCCAATGCCGACATCGTGTTGATCTGCTCCTATCCGGTCGACTCGGTCGGCATCGTGGAAGCGGCGAACGAAATCGGCCTGAATCCGAAACTATTCGGCGGCGCCATGGTTGGATTGCAGGCGCTGGTCTTCAAAGACAAGCTCAAGACCAAGCTCAACGGCATCGTCAATTATGAGACCTGGGTGCCGGACAAGAAGCAGATGTATGAAGGTACCGAAGCGTTCTTCAAAGAGTATCAGGAAAAGGCCAAGGCCGCCGGCGTCGATCCGCTGGGTTATTACCTGGGCGGCTGGGGCTATGCGCAATTCCAGATCCTTGAGCAGGCGATTAAAGCGGCAAACAGCTTCAACGACGACAAAATTGCCGACGCTCTGCGGAAGGGCAACTTCAAGACCGTGATGGGTCCAATCAAGTTCGGTGCGAAGGGCGAATGGGCCGAAGGTCGGATGATGCAGGTGCAGTATCACGATATCAAACCCGACGCGAACCTGGAGACATGGCGTGGCATGAGCTACCAGACCGTGTTGACGCCCGGCGGTCTCAAGACCGGCAACGTAATTTATCCATACGAGAAGGCCCGCAAGTAAGCCGCTCTCGAACCGGAAAGCAAAAGCGCCGCGGGCACAACCGCGGCGCTTTTTTGCGTGCAAGTACCGCTAGAGGCCCAGGTAAAATTCGCGGATCAGATCGTTGTTGTTGAGTTCGGCGGCCGATTGCCCTTCGAAGGCAATCTTGCCGTGTACGATGACGTAGCCGCGATCGGCGATGCGAATGGCCTGCGTGAAATTCTGCTCAGCCATGAGCACGGTAAGCTGATAGTGGTCCTTGAGTTGCTTGATCGCATCGATGGTGCGGCTCACCAGAACCGGAGCCAGGCCGACAGACGGTTCGTCGATCAGAAGAATACGCGGCGAAAGCATGAGCGCGCGGGCAAGCGCCAGCATTTGCTGCTCGCCTCCGCTCATCGAACCGGCCAACTGGTTTTTGCGT
>DATAMV010000132.1:0-2115 GCA_036266515.1 Candidatus Saccharimonadia bacterium | reverse complement strand
CGCACTAACAGGCCGAACACATGGCTGCACCGACCAGCGACGCGCCGTGAAGATTCTCCTTGCCAACTCGGAGCCGTCCACACATGGCACATCCCAGCCGTGGCAATTGCCGCGAAGGACGGCCGGTCACGGCTCGAAAGCGGCCGTGTAGCGGACATTATTGGACGTCTCAGTGCCATGTGTGGACGGCTCCGAGTTGGCAAGAGCTTTCTTCACGTAGGCAGCATTGGTCGGTGCAGCCATGTGTTCGGCCTTTAGATGCGGTTCACATGACCGCTGGCCATAATGCCCTCCGCGGATCAGGTCCCGACCAAAAGCTCGCATTCGACAATGCTATGGCACTAGTGGGTTGTCCTGATCGCCGGATCGACCGGCTCTGCATTACGTGCTGTTCGCCCTCCCAACCTTCACATCACGCCGGTTGTCCGGCGCGATCTCGTTTACGCCGCAAGTGCGATGGGTTCCTTGTATCGCTCGCCCTTAGCCATCATGGCCCAGACCATTCGCGCGATCTTATTGGCGAGCGCGATGGCGGCGATCTTCGTCGGCCGCCGTGCCAGCAATGCTGTGAGCCAGGGCCGATGTTTGGTGCCATGGATCTTGGCATAGCGAATGACGGCCAGCGCGCCAGCCACGAACAGGCCGCGCAGATAGCGGTCACCTTGTTTGCTGATGCTGCCGAGCCTGTCCTTGCCACCGCTGGAGTGCTGCTTAGGCACGAGGCCTATCCAAGCCGAGAAGTTGCGCCCTGATCGGAAGACCTTTGGGTCAGCAACGGTGGCGACCACAGCAGTTGCTAGCACCGGACCGACGCCGGGAGCTTCATCGAGCCTCATACTCATTTCATTGGATCGGTGCCAGGCCGTGATCAGCCGGTCGAACTCCAATACCTGCTCCTTGATGCTACGCAGCTGAGCCCCGAATGCCGAAAGACATGCACGAGCTATCTCTGGAACTCGCTTGTCGTTTGGATCGGCGACGACAGTGAGCAGTTCCTCGACACCGCGGCGCCCGACCGGTGCAACGATCCCGAACTCGGCAAGATGGGCCCGGATCGCATTGATTACCGAAGTCTGCTGACGGATGAACAGATGGCGCGTGCGGTGGAGCACCAAGCCGCTCTGCTGCTCGGGAGTCTTGGTTGGCACGAACCGCATGTTGGCCCTGGTGACTGCCTCACAGATGGCCTCTGCATCCGTCGCGTCATTCTTCTGCCGTTTGACATAGGGTTTGACGTAGGCCGGAGGCATCAGCCGTACCGTATGACCAAGTGCTTGCAGCTCGCGCGACCAATGGTGCGACGAGGCGCAAGCTTCGATGCCGACCAGGCACTGCGGCAACTTCTGGAAAAACGAAAGGACGTACCGACGCTTCAACTGGCGGCGGATGACCACCTGGCCGGCAGCATCAACTCCGTGAACCTGGAAGACCGACTTCGCAATGTCGAGACCGATTGTCGTGGTCGTTTGCATGGATAGCTCCTCTGAATAGTGGGAGCCTTAACAGCGCCCACATCCGTGGCACTACGTGCCGGTGGAGGAGCCGTCCACAGCATCATAAGCGGACCAAGCTACTTGCGCAATTCGCGGCGCAAGACATGCCGACGTGTTCCAGCTCGGCCAACCTCGTAAAATCCTGCCGATACGAACGTCTGTACGTATCCCATAAAGCGATAGCTGGGGGAGCTTGGATCGACGGGATACGCTTCGATCACGGTAGCACCACGCTTCTCGGCGTGTTGCACCGCTGCTTCGATGATTTGTTTGGTCAGTCCCTGTCCACGCAAGTCTCGACGAATGAAGAAGCAGGCCAACGACCATACTTGTTCGGGCAATTCGCCAGCCCGGTTCGGGCCGCCAAGATCACGGTAGGTTGGCCTCGGCGCGATCGAGCACCATGCAACGGGTTCCCCTTCAGAATAGCCCAGTAGTCCGATCGGCGTCTCATTGCTGACGTACCGACGTATCGCAAATTTGCGATCCACGCCCTTATTGGTTTTCGCACCTGCTCTCCAAACCATGCACCAGCAGAATTTTGGGCCACCACGGCTCTCGAACAGGCGCTCAAAATCCCCCCAGCGCGCGGCATCTACTTCATGAAACTCCAGATTGGGCA
>DATAMV010000131.1:0-15813 GCA_036266515.1 Candidatus Saccharimonadia bacterium | reverse complement strand
TGAAATTGGCATCCTCCCCCACCACGAACCGTTGATCGCGCAGGTCATTGCCGGTGCCATTACGGTCAAAACCGGCAAGGGCGCTCCCCAAGTATTTGCCGCCTACGGTGGTTTGCTTGAGGTCACCAAAAACCGCGTGCGTGTACTGGCGGATGAAGCCGACCACGAAGACGAGCTGGTAACCAGCGAAATCGAAGCGGCTCTGGCGGCTGCCAAGAAGGCCCGCGACAACGCCAAGGACAAGACCGAACTGGCCAAGGCCCAGCAGGTCATCGACCGCAGCCAGGTGCAGCTTGGCGTGGCTGGTCTACGCCGCACCCACCGCCGCGAGCGTCCGCCTCAGGGTTAAATCGATAAAACATCATTGTCCTCAAAGCCCGAGAGCTGACTGTGCTGTCGGGCTTTTGAGTTGTTTCACCAACGTTTCGTACTAAATGCTACACTAACCCCATGACCACAGATCAGGCACAGTTATGAAAGCAATACTTCTGGACCGGGATGGGACGGTGATTGTGGACCCGCCCGATGAGCGGGTGGACCGGGTGGAAAAGATTAAACTGTTTGCCGATAGCATTGAGGCACTTAAGGTTTTGGCCGGGCATGGTGTGGGCGTAATTTTTATTACGAACCAGGCCGGCATTGCCGAGGGGCGCATGAGCGAACAGGAATTTGAGGTTATTAATGCCGAGGTGGTGCGGCAGCTGGCGCCGAGTGAGGTGACGGTCCTTAAGACGTTCATGTGCCCGCATGGTCCGGAGGATCATTGTGAATGCCGCAAGCCCAAGCCAAAGCTAATCCTAGACGCACTCAAAGAATTTGGCCTGGCGGCCGGTGACACCTATATGGTTGGCGACCGGCAGTCGGACATTATAGCCGGGGTAAATGCCGGCGTGAAGACGGTTTTGGTAAAGACGGCCAATGTGCCGGTAGAGTCAGCGCAGGCAGATTATACGGCGCCGACTTTGCTGGACGCAGTCAAATACGTGGTGGCGCGGCTCGATAAAGCTTAGCGGCTACTCTTCGGCGACGGCGAAAGCTTCTGGGTACACGACGCGGCCTTTGGGCGCCGTGGCGGGGTCGTAATGCGAGAGCGGCAGTGCCATGGCCGCTTCCGGTGGTGCCCAGTCCGGCAGCTTAAACGTTACTCCCAGTTCGGCGGCGGGCTTAAAGCCAAATTTGGGGTAATACTCGGGATGGCCTTCCAGGACAATCATAGGCGCCCCTTGCTCATCGGCCCGGCGGATCACTTCCCGGATCATGTGCGAGCCGATGCCCTGCTTTTGCAAGTCGGGCTCGACCGACACCGGCGAAAGTGTGAGAACCTTTTGGTGTTCACCAGTGTCGCTTTCTAGAGCTGCGTAGCTTAGCATGACATGGCCAACCACCCGGCCGTCTCGTTCGGCAACCAGAGCCAGGCTGGGTACATAATTGTCTGATGCGCGGATGAGCCGCACCATTTCGGCTACCGGGGGCCGGTTGAACGCGCGCGTGATGACTGCATCGACAGCGTTAAAATCGGCCGGCGTTTCTGGGCGGACACGCAGATTCATGCGCCTGATGCCTCCGGCCGAGACGCAACGAAGATCATTTCGGGACTAGTGGCCGTAGCCGGGGTCTCGTCCCAGCCGCCGTAGACGTGCTGTACGGCGAAGCCGGCGTCCTCGAGTGACTGCGTGATTTCAGCGCGGGAGCGGAAGATGAGTTCGTTATGGGAGACGATTTCTTCGCCCGTCTTGGGGAAGCGGTAATGGATTTCGTAGCGCACGCGGCTGCCGTGGCGCTGGAGGTTGTGCGACCACCATTCGATTGGGCCGGCCTGGGGGTCATGGAGGCGCTCAGGAGCCGCAGCGGTGGGCCAACCCGGAAAGAGGGGTGCATCTGGATTGCGGCTTTCGAAAGCCAAGATTCCGCCTGGCTTGACGGCGGCATGGAGATGGCTTAGGGCCGCCTGCCATTCGGCGTCCTCGAGGAAAAACTGGGCTACATGGCCGCTCATGAAGGCCATGTCGGCGTCGTGACGGCCCAGCGCGGTGGCGCTGCCGTGGATCCACTCAGCGGGGTGGTCGCCAAAGCGGCGCTTGGCGGCTTCGAGCATGAGCGCGGCCGGTTCGGCGCCAATCATATGGTAGCCGCGACGTGCGAACTCCCACGTGAGCAGGCCGGTGCCGCAACCGAGGTCGATAACGGTGCGGGCAGATACTTTGGCCGCCAGGCTGAGGTAGAAGTCTTTTTCATCGCCCAGTGGGCAAACCGTGTCATACACGGCCACAAGGCGCGGGTCGGAAAATTCGGCGTAGGCAGGCATGGTGGCATTATATAGTATTGACTTTTTAAAGTTCTTATGTTAATATTGCTGACGCCGAACCATCCCCCAACCAGATTGGAGGCGGACCATGAAGCTCAGGCTTCCGTTCGTCATCGGCAAAAAGCCCACTCACCCAACCCACGGCAGGGCGTACTTCAGGCAGTCCTGGGGTAGTATGACCTACCACCTCAGTGGCTTCTGGAGCGATCTGCGCCACGGCTACTTCCGTGACGCACGCGGGTCGCTTCGGGCCGCATGGTACTTCTGGCGGTCCGTCCGCATTTCCATCAACGAGATGTTCTGGGAGAAGGTGAGTCAGGGCTGACGGAGGTGGGGACCAGAGTGTCCCCGCCTCCGGCCGTCGCAATTATCCAAAAGACACCCCCGTGTGGGGTGTTTTTTTATTGGGCTGCGCCGGCACTAGCAAGGTGTTGCTTCACCTGCGCGTAGGCGTCCCGAAACGGCACACCCCGATCCACGAGCTTGTTGATTTCGGCTACGCTGTGCATGTCTGGGGTAATGGCGGCTTTGAGGTTGGCGGGGTGCATCTGCAGGGCCGAGACGGCCTCGGCCAAAAGCTTTAACGTTAGAACGGCCTCGTTAAAGGCAGCCAGTGTGACCCCCTTGCTGAGCTGAAGGTCGCGCTGGTAGCCGCTGCCAATGCCGGCCGCAATGGCCTGTAACTGCATGGCGTGGGCGCCGAAGCCGTGCGCGAGGCCCCGCATCACCTCAAAGAGATCATAGTTTTGCTTGTGCGGCATGATCGATGAGCCGGTGGTAAAAGCCGGGGGCAGGCTAAAGAAGCCGAATTCCTCGGTGGTGAACATGAGCATATCGTGGGCGAACTTACCCGCCAGCACCATCACTGGGTTCAAGGCCTGAACCGCCATGAGCTCAAACAGGCCCCGCGACAGGCCGCAGTACATGGGGTTGGCCTGCGTTTTCTTAAAACCAAGTGCGGCGGTGGTGTGGTCGCGGTCGAGCGGCAAGGACACGCCAAAGCCGGCGGCTGAGCCGAGCGGGTTCTGGTCAATGAGCGCGAGAGTCGCCTTCAGAAGCGCCGGCACATCGGCCAGCGCATCGGCGTATGAGCCAAGCCACATCGCGACGGTTGTGGGCATGGCTTTTTGCAGGTGGGTGTAGCCGGGCATAGGGGTGTGGCCGGCTCCACCGGCGGCCGTCTTAAAGGCCTTTGAGGCCGAGGCGGTGAGAGCGGCCACCTCTTTGAGTTGGTCTTTGAGATAGAGCCGCATCATTACAAGCGATTGGTCATTCCGGCTGCGGCCGGTGTGGATTTTTTTGCCGGTATCGCCAAGCTTTTCTACCAGGTATTGTTCGATGGCGGTATGCCCGTCTTCCTGGCTGGGTTGGATAGTAAAACCGCCCTTTCTCCAGACAGCAAGCAGGTCGTTTAGAGCTTGGGTGAGGGCAGATTGCTCGGCGGCAGTGAGCACACCGATGGCTTGGAGCATCCCGGCGTGGGCAATGCTTGCTGCAATGTCATAACCCAGTAGCTGTTGGTCGAGCAGGTGGTCCTGGCCGACAGTGTATTGTTCCACGAGCGGGTGGAGAGTGCCGGCGCTGGTTTGCCAGAGTTTGGTTTGCATGAGGTAGTTCCTTTGACTTAGGTAAAACTAAAAAGCTCCCATTTCGGATAACGGGAGCTGCCTGGGAACCTATATGTGATGAACTAACTACAAGGGCAGCACCCGTTGATACGGTTGCTGCGACGGCGCACGATGATAGCGTAAGCGGACTTCATGGGCATACTCTACCACGCAACTGCCGGAGGGGCAAACGCGGGGCTGGGTTGGCAATTTTTTATATTTTGTATAGGCTATGCATACTTCGGCGTTGTTAGATTAACTAATTTCGCCGCTGCTATTTATTATTTAGAATAAATCCATGAAACGACTTGCAACTGTTAGTGGTTTAACACAAGTATTAAATAGCGTCGCTAACGGCATTACGGTGCAAGACCCGGAAGGTAAACTGGTGTTTGTCAATCAGGCGGCGGCCCGGATGATGAACTGCGAGAGTGCCGCCGAGGTAATGCAATTGGGTGCTGAGGGCATTTTGAAGCAAGTGAAGTTTTTCAATGAGTCGGGCGAAGCACTGAAGCCCAGTGATTTGCCGGGGCGCAAGGCTTTGCAGGGCCACGACGAGCCGGAAGTCACGATATCGTACGTCTCAAAATGGAACCCCCAAACCAGATGGGCCACTATCAGTGCCCGGCCTGTATATGACGACGAGGGCAAATTGATCTTAGCGGTCAATGTAATCCAGGACATTACACCGCTTAAGAGGGCGGAGGCGGATATTAAGGCCGCCAACGACCGGATCACCCAGATTCTGGAAGAAGTCCTCGAAAAGACCGCCGAGAGCGGGAACCACCCAATGGTTGAGCGGCGGCTGCCGAAGCCCGAGACGGCTTAGGCCGGCGCGTTATCCAACGACTCCCACAGATGCCAGCAGGCCACGGTACGGTAGGGCCGCCACTTGTCGGATAGCGCCACGAGCTCGGCCTTGGGCGGCACGTCCGGGAGGTTGTAAAGCAGCTTGATGGCACGCTGAAGGCCGACATCGTCGGGGGCAAAGACGTCGAGGCGGCCGAGTGTGAACATCAAAAACATTTGGGCCGTCCAGACGCCGATACCTTTCACGCTCACTAGCTCGGCAATTACTTCGTCATCCGGTAGCCGGTCGAGATGGTCAAACACGGCGGCGTCCTTTATGAAGTGTTCGGCGAGGTCGTGAATGTATGAACCCTTGGAGCGTGACAGACCGAGTGCGCGGAGCTCTTCGAGGCTAAGCCCGGCGACACGGAGCGGATCGAGAGCGGTAGCATCAGTGAGACGCCTCAGAATTGAGGCTGCAGCCGCCACCGAGATCTGCTGGCTCACGATCGAACGCGTGAGGTTGCCGAAATAGGTGCCTTCGCGGAGCCGGTTGAGCGGCGCTTGGAGCTTAATGACTGCTCCCAGCACGGGATCGAGCTTGGCAAGCTCGGTTTCAGCCTGGGCGATTTCGGTAGGCGTAATCATGGCACCTAGTATACCCTATCTAAATTAAGCATAAGTTTTTATACTTTGGGTATGAACGAGCTCCAAACACCCCCGCCGCCGGAACCGCCAAAATCTAGTACGCGGCTCAGTCGCTTCAATGAAAAGTATTCTGAGCCCAGCCAAGCGTTGCTTTTGGTGCTGAAAGCACTTGGCGTTGGCGGGATCATTGCCGTAGCTGTGGTGTTGGTAAGCAGTCTTAACTTCCAGCCCAGAAGCCCCAAGCCGTCCGCCTCGAATAGCCTTGAGGACACAGGGTATACGGGGGTAGCCGCCGATGTGCTGACGAATCAAACGTTTGACTGCGCGCCCCGTAACGAGCATGAATGGTACCGCACCGACCGCACCTTTGTGATCGACCCAAAAGACGCCGACACGATGTATGTGAATGTGGAGTACAAGGGACCGTTTAAATCGACTGACGGCGGCAAGACGTGGGGCCAAATCGCTAAAGGCCTCAAAGTATACGCACGCAGCGACGATAAGACCAAAGGCTGCTACGGCGAATACCCGGTGATCCGGATCGACCCGGCAGATAATAAGCATTTGATATTGGGCATGAGCGGCGGGGGCGGGGGCTTCCTGGACGCCACCACGCCCAATTCGCAAACCGGCGGCGTGTATCAAAGCGTTAACGGCGGCGCCAGCTGGAAGCTCATGATTAATAACAAGATGAACATCTATGTAAATGACGCGGTCTTTGACCCCGTGACTCGCGGCACGGTGTACTATGGCACGGCGTCAAATCCGGCCTCATACCAGGAAGCCGACCAAAATAAACTGTTCGTGACGAAGGGCCTCATTTACCAAACACTTGATAACGGCAAGAACTGGACCGAGTTGCCCACGGGGATCGGTGAGCGTACGGGGGCGGTGCGCGTGTTTGTGAACCCAAAGGATCCGAAAGAGATTATGGCTCCCACCTATTCGGCCGTGCGGCAATCCGCCGACGGCACCGGCACTGGCATCAGTACCGGTAAGGACACTTCGGCCGTGCCCCAGCTTGGCATTCTGCATAGCACGAACGGTGGACAAAGCTGGAGCCAGGTGCAGCTGCCGGGCAATCTGCCGATTATGGCTGGGTTTACCTCCCCAACCATGTTTGGCCACCAATTCTACGTGCCAATGAGCCAGTCGGGAACGCCAGTAGCCTACGTGACGCTCGACGGTGGCAAGACGTTTAAGCAAACTAAATATTTGGACGTGGTGGCGTACGACCCGTTCGACCCCAGCGGCAACCACGCAGTGGCCTACTCGACGGTGGGTGGTACGCCGACACGGCCGGGCCTGAATCTATGGGAGACGCGCGATGGTGGTCTCACTTGGGCGGAACTGGGAACCTTGCCGGCTGAGATCAAGGACCTGAATGACGCCAAGGTGCGGCCGAGCCTCATTACGTGGCACCCCACTGACCTGAACACGATTTATATGAGCGGCGCCGGTGGGCATATTTGGAAGAGCAGTGACCTGGGCAAGACCTGGACGACGTTGCTTGATTACACCAAGCTACCGAAGTAATTAAAAGCTCTTGCGGATGTGGCTAAAGGTGTAGTCCCAGTCGGCATTGGCTTTCTTGTGCGGATTGAAGATGCCGTGCGGGTCGAAGATGTTTTTGACGTCCTTAAAGTAGCCATAGACCTCTTTGCCGTAGGCGCGCTCGAGCCACGGCCCGCGAATCATGCCGTCGTTGTGCTCACCGGATAGCACGCCGTGGTAGCTCAGAACCAGGTTGTTGGTTTCTTCCATGGCCGGCCGGAGCTTGGCGCGCTCGGATTCGAGTTCGATCTTCATGAGCGGGATGATGTGGAAGTTGCCGTCGCCCATGTGGCCGGCGATAGTGGCAAACAGGTTGTATTTCTTGATAATCTTGCGCATTTTGGGTAGGAAGTCGGGCAGGTGCTCGGGGTTGACCACCAGGTCGTCGATGAACGGCGCGGTGTGCTTGTCTTTGACCTTCTTGCGCAGAATTTGGAAGCTCTGGCGGCGCATAATCCAGAACTTTTCGGCTTTGGATTCGGTGGGGTCTTCCTCTTCGCCTTCAATTTCGTAGACGGCGCGCTTGGTGAAGAGCTCTTTGTCGAGCACCCGGACTTTGTCGCGGACTTCGTCGACGGTTTCACCATTAAATTCGACCATTAGAATGAGCTTGGGAATGCCGCGTAGCAGCAAAAAGCCTTCGGGAATGAGGCCGATAAGGAGCTTTATGAAGGCGCGCAGGCCGAGCATTTTTAGGAAATAGGGCATGAAACGGATGGAAAGCAGCAGCGTGACATCGTCGAAAGATTCGAAGCTGGCCGGATTGTGCTTGAGCACCACATTGATGATTTCGCCGAGCCGGTCGATATCGCGCAGGAACACCACGAGCACACCGGAGTGCGGGCGGTGGCGGACGAGTTTGAATTTGATGTCGGTGGTGAAGCCGAGCGTGCCTTGGGCGCCCACGATAAGCTTGGTGAGGTCGAAGATGCCCTTGTCGCGGTCCCACACGTCCCAGAGGTTGTAGCCGGTGGAGTTCTTGGTGACGTGAGGTTTGGCGGCTTTGATGGCATCGTAATGCTTGTCGACCAGGGCGAAGGTTTTGCGGTAGACCTCGCCTTCAAAGGTGGAGAGCTGCATTTTGACGTCCAGCTCGCGCTTGGTGAGTGGCTTCATAGTGACTTCATTGCCATCGGCCAGTACAGCCTTGAGCTCGGTCACGAAGTTTTCGGTCTTGCCGAATTCGAGCGATTTTTCGCCGCCGGAGTTGTTGTTAACCATGCCGCCGACGGTGCATAGTTCGCGGGACGCGGGGTAGCTGGGCATGAGGGCGCCCTGCTCAAAAGTGGCCTTTTCGAAGTCGCGGTAAAACACGCCGGGCTCGACGTGGGCGGCAGTGGAGCTAACCTCTTTGATCTTGGTAAAGTAGCGATTGAAATCGGCGATGACCGAATCATTGACTGCACCGCCGGACATATCGGTACCAGCGCTACGGGCGGTGATGGAAAGTTGCGGGTTGGCTTTTTTGTGGTCGGCCACGTACTTTACGAGCGCTTGAACGTCGGCCGAATCCTTAGGGAAGGTTACAACCTGCGGGTCGACCTCAAACAAACTCGCGTCGTGCGAGTAGGTCTCTATGGTTTCCGGCGTATCGTCAACTTCGCCCTTAATGAGTCCGGCCAGATCGCTCTTGAGATTCATGCCATAAGCATAACCGGATAGGAGTCAGATTGCCAGGGGCCGGGGAAGAGAGTGTTATATGTGTGGCTGCTGCGATGCCCGTCCAGCGGCCATCAGCCAGCTCCTGGCCGATTCCATGCCGCCGAAGTACCGCAGGTTCGAGCGGCCGATGGCCCGCAGCATCAGGTTGGTGCCGTGCCGCATGACCGCCGAGCCGCCCCCAACCATGGCTCCACGGTCAAAATCCAGCGTGCGGGCGATCCGCGCTACTTCGCGGCGGGCCTCGGAGGTGGTGGTGCCCATTTTCAATAAATTATCGAGCACGAGCACCGGCTTGCCGTTATCCCGGAGCTGGCGCACATAAAATCCAAGCTTTTCGCCCATCTCGCGCACAGATTCTTGAGTCTGGTCCCCAATTACCCAAATGTGGAGCAGGCCGTCCGAGTCGATATATACCTTATTGACCATTGTCCCCTCCTGTAATCATGGTATATCCTAATATTAATTAGATGGTGGAAAATGGCTAGTCACGACGCAGCAGAGGAAATGAAGATCCTCTACGATACGCTTATGCCGATTTTGTCGCGGGCGGCCATTGGTGAGTTTGACGGAGAGATTCCGTTAGATCCGGCTAATTCCCAACGGGTGAATGAGCTACTGGCCGGCGTATACGTGTTGCTTGAGGTGATCCAGCAAAAAATTGGCGAGCTTGAAGCGTCGAATGCCCGTTTGAGCGATGCCACCGACCGGAGCCTGGCGCTGGTCGATGAGATGCTGCTCAAATCGCAAGAGCGCTAGAGCTTAATTAATTGGTCGCGGGAGCGGCCGATACCCACGAAGCTGAGCTTGGCGCCGGGTAAGCAGCGCATAATTGCCTCAAGGTAATCTTTGAGAGTTTGGGGCAATTTTTCGTAGGTAGTGACGCCTTTGAGCTCTTCCGAAGTCCAGCCCTTGAACGTTTCGTATACAGGCACGGCCGAGCTAAGCGCATGATTGTCGGTGGGGAAATCTATGGGCTTACCGGCGGCGTCGGTGTATTTCGTGGCGATTTTGAGCTCGCCGATGTCTGCCAATGTATCAACCTTGGTGATGGCGATGTCGCTGAAGCCGTTGATGCGCTGGGCGTACCGGGCGGCCACGCCGTCGAAGTAACCGATGCGTCGCGGGCGGCCGGTGGTGGCGCCGTATTCCTGGCCGTTCTCGCGCAGCGTTTCAGCTAGCTCGTTGTGCAGCTCGGTGGGCATGCCACCGGCGCCGACCTTGGTCTGGTATGCCTTAAAGATGCCAATGACGCCCGTGAGGGCCATGGGCGGCATGCCGGCTCCCACGAGGACACCGCCGGTGGTTGAATTGGAGGCCGTGACCATCGGATAGTTGCCGTGGTCGAGATCGAGCAACGTTGCCTGGGCGCCTTCGAGCACGAAGCGGCTGCCTTTTGCGAGGTGTTCTTCGATGATTGGCTCGGTGTCTTTAACGTACTTGCTGAGCTTCGCAGAAGCCTCGCGCACGAGGTCTTTGTAGTAGTCGAGCTCGAGGGACTCGTCTTTTGCCCCATACTTTTGGCGCTTGGCTTCAAGGACCAGGCCGAGCTCGCTAAGCAGGCGCTCAGGGTCGCGCAGTAACCGCGCCTGCAGGCCAATACGCTCGGCCTTGTCCATGTACGTAGGGCCGATGCCGCGCTTAGTGCCTTCAATGCGGCGCTCGCCTTTTGAGGCCTCTTGGTGCCCGTCGATAAAAATGTGGTAGTCGAATGTTAGATGCGCCTTGGGGCTGATGACGAAATTATCAAACGAGAGGCCCTGTGCTGTGAGCTCCCCTATTTCCTTCATGAGCGACTTGGGATTAAGGGCCACGCCGGCGCCGATGATATTAACAGTGTCTGAGCTAAAAATACCTGAGGGCACAAGATGCAGCGCAAATTTGCCGTGGTCATTCAAGATAGTGTGGCCGGCGTTGTCGCCACCCTGCGGACGAATAACAACATCAGCAGAAGCGGCGAGGTAATCGACAATCTTGCCTTTACCTTCGTCGCCCCATTGCCCACCAATCACAGCAATGACTTCGGCTTTGTTCACCAGCAGATTATACCAAACTGAGAAGCTGCGTGAAGTCTTTAAATGAATAATCGGCAGTAGGAGACTGGCTCCAAACCATCACCGTGGTGAGACCGAGCTTTTTTGCGGGCACAATGTCGACCTTTTCGCGGTCGCCCACAAATGCCAGCTCACGGGGTTTAGCCTGACTCCTGGCGATCATAAGCTCAAAGCCCTGCGGATGGGGTTTGGGTTCGGTTACGTCATGGCCGGTGAGGATGTGGGTAAACCAAGCTGGATCTATCGCCACGGTTCGCAGCGTGCGCTCGATACGGTCGGGGCTCGAATTACTCAGAAGTCCGATCGGCACCTGTATGCGGATGGCGTCCACAGTTTTGTAAACGCGTTCATCGGGTTCGTAGTACTTAGATTCGTCCAGGCTGTTGAAATAAGTTGCCCAAAATTCCTTAGGCATGCCCAAAGCCTTAAAAATCGCCGACTTGCTACCATACTCCTGGTAGGCTGCGCGGTAGTCGGTTTTGAGCTGGTCATCTATAGGGCGGTTGGTGGCCTTGGCATAGGCCTCATAGCCGATCTTCTCCAGAGCAGCCAGGAACGAAGGCGACTGGGTTGTGAGCGTGCCGTTTAGGTCAAACCATATTTCTTTGATCATGCCTACACTATAGCAAGATTATTTTTTGGCTTTAGAGAAGCGCTCTTCGACTTCGTGCCAATTTACAACATTCCACCACGCCTTTACGTAGTCCGGGCGCTTGAAAGTGTAATCGAGATAATAGGCGTGTTCCCAAACGTCGAGACCTAGAATGGGTTCGGGGCCGCCGGTAGTTAGGGGCGAATCTTGGTTGGGGGTAGTAACGATGGTGAGGTCCGGCTGCAGCCAGGCCCAGCCGCTACCGAATACGCCGACGGCTTTTTTCTCAAATTCGTCCACAAAGCCTTGGAAGCTGCCGTATTTGTCCTTGAGACCGCCGGCTAGTTCTCCGCCCGGCTCGCCGCCGCCGTCTGGGCTCATCCAAAGCCAGAAGTTGGTGTGGTTGTAATGCCCACCGCCGTGGTTGCGCACGGCCAGACGCACGGTCTCTGGGACGCTATCCAGACTACGAATGAGCTCCTCTACACTTTTGTCTTTTAATTCCGGCGCCTGTTCTATGGCCGCATTGAGCTTGTCGACATATGTCTGGTGGTGTTTGGAGTGGTGCAGCTCCATGATGGTTTTTGAGATATACGTGCCAAAGGCGTCGTAGCCATAACCGAGTTTTGGAAGTGTAAACATGCGCGGTTCCCTCGTTCTTGTGTCTGTAGTATATCCGACTTGCTAGTGGGCGGACATGTGTGTTGTTCCCAAAGCGCGTATCATGAGGGCATGGACCCTGCGGTATTGCGCCAACTTTTGCACCGGCCGGCCACAGCTCAGAAGTATGACTTTGGGCACGTGCTCGTGGTGGGCGGCTCGCCCGGCATGGTCGGAGCGCCGCTTTTGTCCGCCGAGGCAGCGCTGCGGATGGGCGCCGGCCTTGTGACGATCGCGGCGCCGGCGGAGGTGGCCGACAAGCTCGACCGGCGGGTGCGCGAGGTGATGACCCTGGCATTGCCGGACCCGCCGGGCGCGGCCGCCGAGGTGGTGCGCCGGTTTGCGACCCAGCGCCGGGTTAGTGCGCTGGCGGTCGGGCCCGGCCTGCGGGCTGGGGCTTCGGCGCTAGTTTTGCAGCTGCTGCGCGGTCCGGCGCTGCCGACGGTGCTGGATGCCGGCGTGTTTGTGGCACTGCGCGACCACCTGGATGCCCTCGATGATGCTTCGGAGCGCGGCCTTGTGCTCACGCCCCACGCCGGCGAGTACGAGAAGCTCACGGGCGAGGCGGTGCTACCCGGCCATCTTGAACAGCGGCGCGAAGTGGCGGATTTTGCCGGCCGGCACGGCGTGACACTGGTACTCAAAGGCCACCATACGCTGGTGGCCCACCCCGACGGCACTATTTACGAGAACACCACCGGCAACCCCGGCCTTGCCACGGCCGGCACCGGCGATGTGCTCACGGGCATGATCGCGGGGCTGCTTGCCCAGGGCCTCCCACCGAGAGCAGCCGCGGAGGCCGGGGTGTACTTGCATGGTGTGGCCGGCGACCTAGCGGCCGAAGCCAAAACCCAGTCCGGCATGATTGCCTCGGATGTGACGGCGTTTCTGCCGGAGGCCCTCAAAAAACTCGCCTCAATATAAAAACCAGCGCCGCGGGGCGCTGGTTTGTCATGCTTCGCCTATATTTTTGAGCTACTGAGCGGGGGTGCCGGCCGGCGGGGTGCCGTCGTCATCCGGACCGGGGCCCATCATACCCGGTCCCATACCGCCGCGTGGATGGCCGCCGATGCCACCCATGAGGTAGTGCTCGTCGAGATTGTTCTGTTGCGCCCAATCTCTGGCTTCCGTGCGCACGTTTTTCATAGCAGTACGACGGGCGGTTTTGTCGGTGCTATCTTTCGCGGCGTCGAGCTCGGCTTTGAGTTTTTTGTTCTCGGCCAGAATCGCGGTCTTTTGCGCGCTCGTGATTTTGCCGTCCGTTACGAGTTGGTCGAGCTTCGTTTCATAGTTCGCCTCACGGTTGGCCTGGTTTTCTTGGCGCTGCTGGTCGAACACGGCCTGGACCTTGGACTTGTCCAGGTGGAATGTGTCGGTGAGCTTTTGGATGAGCGACGCCTGCGGGTCGGAGGTGTCAGTGGCCGCTGACACACCGGCCACGCCGACGACACCTGCCCCAATCACGGCTAGGGCCGCCATTGGGATCAGGATTTTCTTTGACAAGAGTTTTTGCATGTGGGTATCCCCCATTACTATTAATGCTGGCACTTCTGCAGATAGCGCAGCAGGATTAGTATGACAGGCTTATCTGATAGAACGCTTAGGATATAAGACCGACAATGTGTTGCATGTCGGATTCATCCAGCGCCTGGTTAACCGGCAGATAAATCGTATTGTCGGTAAGATAGTATTCAAACTCACTGCGACCGAACCGTTCAAAAATGCTGTCCCAGTAACGCCTGGCAGGTACGGCGTGCTCGAGCAGTCGCCGCCGCAAGCGATGGCTACGTGCGATGAGGTATGGATAGGCCATCGGCGCGGTTACGTGCCCTGCGTCGATAGGTAGCAAATTGGTATCACGAAGGCGGGCATGCAGGTAGGCAAAATTGTCGTGGCGCCGTTTCTGGGCGGCGTCGTAATCAATACCCGCCATGAGGTGGCGGGTCTGCTCAGACATCTGCGGCATTGGACGGTCGTCGCCAAGCCGCAGATTCGTCACGAGAATGCCGCCATCGGTGAGTTTGAAAAATTTGCGCGGGCTATAAAATGTGTGGCCCTCGGCCAGGGGCTGGCAGAAATAGGCGGTCGCGCAGTCCAGAATGAGCCGCTCGCCGTACAGACGCCCGAGCGACTGTGAGTAGACATCTTTTAGGCCGAAGTAATTGGTATAAAGCAGGAGCTCGCCCCTGGCCGGGCTGAGGTCGTCTTGAATTTCTAGACGGTCATTAATGGAATAGAGCTGGTAGTCGACGCCCAGCCGCTGGACAGTTTCGCGAATGGCTGCGCAGGTATATTTCGGAATGTAGATACGGGAGGGGCGGCTGGCTCTTACAATATAAGCCAGGCAATTTCTCCCAGAGTTCAGGAGAAGAGCATTGGGGTGACTAATGACCGAAGAAGCCACGGCCTAATGTGTCCGGGACTTGGCAAAGAGTAACGTGATGCTTCTGGCAAAGTTCGGCGGTTTCGTGGTCGCGCACGGAACCGGTAGTGGCCCAAATAGCGGTAATGCCGGCCTTGATGAGAGTTTCGGGTCCGTCGGGGAACGGGAAGAAGCTGTCCGAGTAGGCCACGGCGTTCTTGAGGTTATGGCCGGCGTCGGTGGCACGTTTGATGGCGAGCTCGCAGCAGCTTACCCGGTCCTGCTGACCGACGCCGTTGCCTAGCAGTTGGCCACCCGCGACCAGGGTGATGGTGTTGGAATTGGAGGTTGAGCCGACGGCCCAGGCCAGGACCATGTCGCGGGCCTGCTGCGGCGAGGGGGCGGCGGTTTGGGTAAGGTCCGGGGACTTTAGGTCGAGGACGTAGGTGAAGTTGGGCTGGCGCAAGAAGCCGCCGCGGACCGGACGCAAGCGCATGGTGGTGTCGAGGGATTGTTCCGAGAGCTTGGCTAGCGCCGGATTGGCCAGGAAGCGGCACTTGTCGCCCTTGCGACTGAGGAGCGCGATGGCCTCGGGCGTGAAGCTCGGGGCGATGACGGCATCGAGCAGGCGGCGGCCCTGCGGCTGGCCGTGGGTGAGAAGCAGGTCGGCCAGCTCCGCGGTGACTTCAAAATTCATGCTCACGAGCCCGCCGAAGATGGCGCGAGTGTCGCCGGTCACCATGGCCTTGATGGCCTCGGCGGGAGTATCGGCCGCGGCCGCGCCGCAGGGATTGCCATGCTTGGTACCGACGGCAATGGCCGGGACCGCGCCGAAATTGCGGTCGAAGCCGGCCGCGATGTGGGTGATGACTTGGAGGTGCCGGTCGAGCTCAGCGTAGTTGTTGTAGCTAGGGGCGGCACCGGCCACGAGTTCAAAACGCTGCAGCGCCAGTGGGTCAGCGGTGTCGGAGGCGTAGAGGCCGGCCGGCGTTTGCCAGGCGTTTTCGCCGTATTTGGCCGCGGCCACCTGCTCGCCTACCAGGCCGTCGTAGTGGCCGTCTGAGGTGTAACGGGCCGACACCAGCGTGTAGGCCGATACGACGGCCTCGGCGGCGGCGGCCAGCTTGATGCGGAAGGCGGCCGCGTCCGGTTCGCCGGCCTTGAGCCACTCGAGCACTTCGGCCCGCTGGGCGGCGCTCGAGACTACAATGCGGCGGCCTTTGGCGGCCGAGCGCAGCATGGTGGGGCCGCCGATGTCGGTTTGCTCAATCACCGTCTGCGGTGTGGAGCCGTCGCGGGCAATTTCCGCCACCAGCGGGTACAAATCCACACATACCAGATCAATAAACGGCGCCTTGATGCGGTCGAGTTCCGCATGGTCTTCCGGGATGTCGCGCGCCAAGAGCCCGGCGTGGATTTCGCGCGAAAGCGTGACCACGCGGTGGTCCAAAATCGCCTCTCCTCCTACGAGCGCGGCCACATCCTTTACCTTCACGCCAGCGGCTTCGAGCACCTTGGCCGTACCGCCGGACGAATAAATTTCCCAGCCGAGGCCCGCGAGTTCTTTGGCAAAGTCCGCGATG
>DATAMV010000130.1:0-6661 GCA_036266515.1 Candidatus Saccharimonadia bacterium | reverse complement strand
CGGCTTAAGCGCCCAATTCACCATGTCCTTCGCATTTTGCGCTACAAACACCTCTACACCGCGGTGGTGATATTCTTTTTGCTATTTTTCAAGGCCTTTTGGTCGCCGGACATTCTCTTCCTGGTATTTTTAACTATTTTTGCTGTGTATGGACATGCCAAGGAGTACATCCGCAAATTTACGCCAGTGGTGGCGCTGCTTATCTCATATGACGCCCTGCGCGGCATTGTGCCACTGATCTCACACCGCGTGCATTATTGGCCCATGATTAATTTCGACAGATGGTTATTTGGCGGACAATTGCCGACGAATATGCTCCAAAATCTTTGGCATCCTGGTTCAGCCCTGCATTGGTACGATTTTTATTTCTATGCGCTATACATGCTGCACTTTTTGATCCCCTTTGGTGTGGCCGCGCTCATCTGGAAATACCGCCCCAACCGCTTTTGGCAGTTTGGTGGTGCGCTGCTGCTTTTGAGTTATGCCGGGTTCATCACATACATCATTTTCCCGGCCGCACCTCCCTGGATGGCTTCGGATATGCATTTGATCCCGCACCTTACCAAAATCTCAACTGATGTCTGGTGGAGCTGGAGCGTGCATTCCTTACCCAACATCTACGAAACCTTTAACCCGAACCCGGTGGCAGCCGTTCCGTCGCTGCATGCGGCCTACCCGACGCTCGAATTCTGGTTTATCCGCCGGTTCTTTGGCTGGAAGCCAGCCGCACTTTTCCTGGTGTATGCGGCATCACTTTGGATCGGTGTGGTGTACTTGGGCGAGCACTACGTCTTTGACGTGCTTTTGGGCATGATTTACGGCACGAGCGCCTTCTGGATTAGTGAGTTGGTAATAATCAAAGGTTGGCACCGTCCGGTAATTGCCCGGGTCAAGCGGATCCGCCCACGCCGCCGTACCAACGTACCCGGTGACGCCCCCGCCAGCCGCGTCTGATCTAGCCGACCGCTTCATACACGGGTATACTAACCATAACCATGACGCATCACGTTCATCACCCGCATGCGCAGACAATTCGGAAGCTTGAACGCGCCCAGAGCGGCGCGGCCCGAGCGGCTCTGTTGGGCATCAGCGACGGCCTGGTTACCAATGTGTCGCTGCTGCTGGGCGTAGCCGGCGCCGGTGCTGCCCCCAGCGTCGTGCGGGTGGCTGGAATTGCCAGCCTCATCGCCGGCGCTTTTTCGATGGCGGTGGGCGAGTACATTTCGATGCAGGGCCAATCCGAGCTACTTGAGGGAATACTGATGGTGGAACGTGAGGAACTCAAGCAACATCCCGAAAGCGCACGCCGAGCGCTCAAAGAGGTACTCCTAGCCGACGGCGTCTCTGATGCCACCGCCACGGCCGCCAGCGAACAGGTGGCGCGCGACCCCGAAAAGTCCATGGCCATGTATGCGCGCGGTAAGCTGGGCGTAAACCCAGACGAGCTAGGCTCGGCCTGGCAGGCCGCCATGTCATCGCTCGTGACGTTCGCCATTGGTGCGCTCATTCCGCTCGCACCGTGGTTTTTTGGTTCGGGCCTGGGCGCGAGCATCACATCGGTGGCCATTTCGGCCATCGCGGCTCTCGCCATTGGCGCCTACCTCGGCAATATCACCTCCGGATCGTGGATCCGCGCGGCGCTGCGCCAGTTATTTGTGCTGGCTCTGGCTGCGGGTGCCACTTATTGGGTAGGTCGAATTTTTGGCACCATGAAGCTGTAAAACTCGCCTATGCCAGAACATATTTCAGACCCCACCGAGTCCGCCGAAGAATCCAACTACCCAGCCACAAGCTGGCTGGAGGCTCGCGCCGACGACGTTAAAGAACGGGCCGAATCACTAACGCCGGCCGATGTCCATAATATGCTCGCCTATGCCGATCCCGCTGTCCTGGCCGCGGCTCTCATTGGCTATTCTGCCGAAACCAAGGCCCTCGCCCGGGCGCTGGCCGACCACCCTGGGCTGGTCCGCCAATATGCGCCGGGCTTGCTCGAGGAAGCCCGAGAGGCCGCCGGCCGGGGCGAAGCCTCGCCTCACGCCTATGGATCGCCGCCGGAAGCCGTCATGGAATCACCGCTGGGCGCACGGATAATAGCGGAGCGTATGTTCCAAAGACCTCGAAAGACCACTCCTGCCGAGACAGAAGCGGCCGTTCCGAGATCACATTGGCGCGCGATGACTCCAAGCGCCTTCCGGGAGGCAATAGATGAGCTAGACGCCGGCAATCTACGCGAGGTTGAGACGATGCTCCTTGATGCGCCGGAGCAAATTCTACGCACGATGCTCATCGACTTTAACGAAACCACGGTCAAATTTGCCCAAATTGTCGCCGTTAACGCGCACATTATGAACCGGCGCTTTCCTCAATTGGTAGTGGAGGCAAAACGCTATCTCAACGAAGTCGGCCGGTCGCACAAAGAACGTAAACGCTCAATCTAGGGCGCGAGCCGCTTGGTGTCGCGCGGGAAGAGGGTTGCCTCTTTCACATTTCCAAGTCCGCAAACCAGTTCAGTCAGTCGGTCCACGCCAAATCCGCAACCACCGTGTGGTGGCAAACCAAATTTCATCGCTTGCAGGAAATACTTGAAGCCGGGACTATCAATATCTACGCCAGACTTCTTCATCTGTTCCACCAGCTTCTCGTAACGATGTTCGCGTTGCGGGCAGGTGGCAATTTCCACACCACGGAAGAGCAAGTCCGCCGAGCGAGCCGTTTTTCCGTCATCTGAGGCCATATGGTAAAACTTCATCTTGCTCACCGGCAGCCCCGTGGCAAACACCGCCTCGCATCCGTCGTGCTCGCGGGCGTACTCGCAAATCCAACGCTCCTCGTCGGGAGTTAGGTCGACTTCATTAGACATATCCTTGCCAGTGGCCTTCTGATACATTTCGTGGATTTCCGCCATTGAGTAGCGCGGATACTTTGGCTTTAGTACCAGTTTGGGGGCTTTAATGTCCTCAAGCGCCTCACCCTGCTCTTTGTAAGCTTGTGTTAGCACGTTGTAGGTCATGTCCTGGACCATGTTCAAAACGTCATCGTGTCCCTCAATGAAACCAAATTCAATATCGAGCATCGTGACTTCACTCATATGACGGGTGGTAACGCTTGGTTCAGCCCGAAACGCCGGCCCAATCTCAAATACCCGCTCAAACACACCGACCATCATCTGCTTGTACAGCTGGGGGCTTTGGGCAAGCGTGGCCTCTTGGCCAAAGTAGTCTAGCTTAAACACCTCTGCGCCGCCCTCGGCCGAGCCAGCCACCAGCTTCGGCGTCTGAATCTCCACAAATTCATGTTCCGTCAAAAATTCCCGGATATAGCGGGTCAGCGCCGCCCGCACCCGGAACACCTTTTGCTCCTGTGGGTTGCGCAAAGACAGTGCCCGGTACTCAAATAGCGTGTCGAAATTCTCGCTGTTGTGGTCGATGGGCTTGTCGATTTCGATGGGCATCACTTCCGTCACTGGCGTGATTACCTCAAGCTCCGGCTCATGCAGCTCCACGCCACCGGTCGCCCGCGGCTCCTCAGTGACGTTGCCTGTGATCTTAAGCACAGTACCGTTTTGCAGACCGTCGAGCTTGGCCTGCTCCTTGGCATCTTTGACCACGGCCTGAATGAGGCCGCTGCGGTCACGCAGCACCACAAATACCATTCCGCCCAAGTCGCGGCGCTTGTGTAGCCAGCCGCGCACCGTGGCAGTCTTGCCTGCCAGTTTAGGCAGTTCCCGAACTAATACATTAGACATTCTGAGGCCTCCTTAAATAACAAAAAAACCTTGCTTGCGACCGAATAACTTCCGGTTGCTTGCAAGGACGATTGTGGTCGTGGTGCCACCTTGCTTTGCCGCACCTGGCGGCCTCATTTGCTGCTATTACGGGCAGTCCCGGAGAGTTCTAATAACCAAAAGGTGTTCTTCTCTCAGCTCGGCGGTGTCGGCCGCGTCGTTGCTTGTACGCCCATTTTTAGCATAAGTCTTAGAGCAATACAAATCTGTTATGGACATATAATAGATTTTATGTTTATAAAACACATCGCCCAGGGTCTGGACATACCCGTACGAGAGGGTGATCTGCATGACTGATCTCGCTTCCGCTGCAGTGGAGACGAGGTTTGTTATTTTTTGTCACGCGCCCTCATATTTGCTGTCTTGGAGTGACAAAACTTGGGATATATGTTACAATTAAACACAAAGAACGAGCCCCTGTCGGGAAGCAAAACCCGGCATTTTAATTTAACGTGAGCCACCATGACCCCAACCCTGACCGAAACCAGCAAGATCCGTAACGTTGCCATCATCGCGCACGTCGACCACGGCAAAACTACCCTCGTGGACGGGCTCTTAAAACAGTCCCACACGTTTCGCGATAACCAATCCGAAATGCAGCAAACCGCCATTTTGGATACCGGCGACCTAGAACGCGAGCGGGGGATTACGATCTCTGCCAAGACCATTGCGGTTCATCACAACGGTTACAAGATCAATATCATCGACACGCCCGGCCACGCCGACTTTTCCGGTGAGGTTGAACGCACTCTGAACATGGCCGACGGCTGCCTCCTCATCGTGGACGCTCAGGAAGGGCCCATGCCTCAGACCAAATTCGTGCTGTCGCGGGCGCTAGCGCTTGGCCTGCAGCCGGTGGTAGTGGTCAACAAGATCGATAAGCGCGACCAGCGCGCAGCCGAGGTGGTCAGCGAGGTGGAGCACTTGTTTTTAGACTTGGCCATTTCCGACGACCAGCTCGAGTTTCCGGTGTACTACGCCATCGGCCGTGACGGAAAATCCTGGGATCACGAGCCGGACGCCACCGAAATTGAAGCCGATGCCGACCTCACGCCCATCTTCGACGCCATTATCAACGACATTCCGGCTCCGCGCGTGGATGCCGACGGCACCTTCCAAATGCTCGTCACCAGCCTCGCCTGGGACTCGTACCAAGGCAAATACGCCATCGGACGGGTGCAACGAGGCAGCGTGCGTGCCGCCACACCACTGGCGCTCATTGACCGCGAAGGCAACGTGAGCCAGGCCCGCGCCGAGAAATTATTTGTTGCCAAAGGCCTCGAGCGCGCTGAAGTCAGCGAAGCCGTAGCCGGCGACATTGTTTGGATTACGGGCGTGGCAAATGCCAAGATCGGTGCTACCGTCGCCGCCGTCGAGAATCCCGAAGCGCTACCCGTTATGGAAATTGAAGCTCCCACGCTTCAGATTCAGATCGGCCCCAACACTAGCCCCATGGCCGGCCGCGAAGGCAAGTTCACGACCAGCCGCCAGATTGGCGCCCGCCTCGAGCGTGAGCTCGAAACCAACGTTGGTCTGCGCGTCCAAGACCGCGGTACCGACTTTCTCGTGAGTGGCCGTGGCGAGCTGCACCTTTCGGTGCTTATCGAGACGCTGCGCCGCGAAGGCTTTGAAATGGAAGTCGGCCGCCCACAGGTGGTCACCAAGCAAGAAAACGGCCGCACGATGGAGCCAGTTGAAGAGCTCACCATTGAGGTCCCCGAAGAGCACGTGGGCGCCGTCACCAGTGAGCTCGGCCGCCGCCGCGCCAACCTCACCGTCATGGAGCCCACCACCAAAGCCACTACCCGCCTCGTGTTCTCTCTGCCGACCCGCGCCCTGCTCGGCTTGCGCAACGTACTGCTCACTGCCACCAAAGGCACCGCTACCGTCAACAGCCTGCTCACCGGCTATGAGCCTCTCGGCGCTCCGCTCCAACAGCTGCGCAACGGCGTACTGATTGCTGCCGAAGCCGGCGCCGCTACCACCTACAGCCTCGAAACCGTCGAAGAGCGCGGCATCGCCTACATCGGCCCGGGCACCAAGGTGTACGAAGGCATGATTATCGGCCTCAACCGCCGCGGGGAAGACATGGAAATCAATGTCGCCAAAGAAAAGAAGCTCACCAACGTGCGCGCTTCTTCTACCGATATGAAGACCCAACTCACGCCCTTCACTCAGCTTTCGCTCGAAGAGGCGCTCGATTTTATCGAAAACGACGAGCTGCTCGAAGTGACTCCGCAAAACCTGCGCATGCGCAAGCGTTTCCTCACGCTCACCGAGCGCAAGCGCAATAGAGTCGCGCATTAGCCAAACGCCTCGCCGCTAAGCTACAATCACAACCACAATGTGGCTCATACCCTCCCTCATTAATGCGCTCACTCAGGGTTTCCAAAACGCTTATTTCAAGAAAATGGCCCCAGGCGTCAGCCCGTACCTCATGGTCTGGAGCGTCCTGGTTATTTCCTCGATTTGTTTCGCGCCGCTGCTTCTGTTTGGCATTCCTCATTTAGGTCCAAATTTCTGGACGGCGGTCATACTGCGCCTCATTGTCGATTCGGTCGCGTTTACCCTGTTTGTAGCCGGCGTGCAGCGCAGTCCGCTCACGCTCACGGTGCCTATGATGTCGCTGACGCCGCTATTTTCAATCGTCACCACCTCTATAATCAATCATCTCGCGCCTTCGCTACTCGGAATTGCCGGCATCTGTGTCGTCTGCGCAGGTGTCTATATGCTCAATTTCGACCATGACACTAAGCATATTCTCTCGCCGCTGCGGGCGATATTACGCGAGAGGGGAGTATTGTTCGTCGCCATAGCGTCAATTCTGTGGAGTGTAGTGATTGGGCTCCAAAAACTTGGCATCGATAATTCGAGCGT
>DATAMV010000129.1:0-5413 GCA_036266515.1 Candidatus Saccharimonadia bacterium | reverse complement strand
CTCTCACCATACCCATGGACAGATAATACAGCTCGGGTCTATCTGTCGCTAGAGCCTAATGATATTGACTTTTTTATAAATTTGGTGTATTATATATCGATTGCTATGAATACTTATGCTTTTTCCAAAGCCAAAAATCTCACTCGCTTAGCGGCTGTTGTGTCGCTGGCTGCTTTGGTGTTGATTCCGGCGATGCGGACGGCTATGGCGCAGAGCCAGGCAACTCCCTCGGTCCAGCCGGCATCGATGGCAACTCCGGCTATCGACCGTATGCCATCAAACGGCGCCTGGACCTATAATTTTGCCGATCTCGTCGACGGTCCTTTGCCGCGTGCCGATTGGAACTTTGAGGTCGGGACGAAGGTTGCCAGTAACAACTCTGAGGAACAGGCGTATACCGCGCGGACGAATAACGTCCGGGTAGAGAACGGCACATTGGTCATTGAAGCCCAGCCAGAGACAATGGATGGCAAACAGTATACTTCGGCCCGCATCGATACCCACGGAAAGTTTGACTTTGACTACGGTACCCTTGAGGTCGACATGATGCTGCCGCCCGGTGTGGGCACGTGGCCGGCGGCTTGGCTCATGCCGGCAGAAAATGCCTATGACCCGCAGCACTATGGCATTGCCAAGACCGACCCTTACGCCTGGGTGCTCAATGGCGAAATTGACTTTGCTGAGGAAGTGGGCCGAATTCCTGGCCAGAACATTCCGGCTGCACACAGCTACAACAGCCGCACCTCCGGCGTGAGCCAGTACACGCCGGCTTACGTTCCTAATCCGTATGGGGCGTACCATCGCTACGGCATCATCAAGACGCCCGACAAGCTCACCTTCACGCTCGACGGACGGCCCTACGCCACCCGCGTCCGCACCGGCGATAGCGTACTCGATTGGCCATTCAACCAGCGGTACTATCTGATCCTCAATCTCGCGATCGGAGGCACCTGGGCCGGCGACGACGGCATCGACAACGCCTCGGCGCCATGGCTACTGAAGGTGCGGTCAATTTCGTACCAGCCGCTCTAGCACAAGGCGCACCAATGCCAGGTCCTCGAAAGAGCGGCCCAGCACTAGAGGCGAACTACAATCCGTCGATGCCCACGTTCGTCGAATTGACAGACGTTGCGCCGGCGGTCACGATTGCATGCATCATATGTGGGGCCTCCGTCGGGACGTAGCTGCACTCAAAATCCTGCTCTTCGTCGGCAGCCACGGTCATGGTCTTAGAGCACAGGGTCGCGCCGGTATCTTGCCGCACCACCGTCATGGTCACGCTCACATTCGCGCTTGCGATTACCGGCAAATTGAAGGTTACCGTTGGCTTGTTTGTGTAGTTATCAAAGGTCAGAGTGCCGAGGTCTAGATCTATGACCGGCGCGGGCGTGGCCGGGGGAGGGGTCGGTGTGCTCGAAGGGTGGGGCGTGGTCTGCGGATGAGCTGCCGGTGTTGAAGTCGGCTTAGGCGTACCCGTCGGCTTGGCCGCGCCGGCTACAGCGCTTGGCGTCGTGCTCGCTGCGGGTTGTTCGGTCGACGCGCCCATAACCTCAGGTGTACTCGTCGCAGTTGGGGCAGTCGAGGTAGGGGCTTCAATACCCGTGCTGGCAATATTTTTAGATTTTGGCTGAGCAATCGTGATTGCGATCCCAACGCCAGCTCCCACCATCACAACAGTCATTAAAACCACTAAACCCGGCCGGCTCATGAGTTGAGCAATATACTTCTTCACCTCGGTTCCCACCTCAAATTAAGCTAATTATCACACAGCTTCCGGCGCACTGGAAGCTTTGCCAAAGCTTCGATCGTATATGTGGGGGTATAATGTCCGGCGTCATCACCTACGAGAAGGGAGAGTGTGATGACTCGCCGTGTTTCTACTGCTCTATTCGCGGTGGTCCTGCTCGCTAGCGCCTGCAGTTCAGGCAGCGCCAGCAGCGGCACTGCCGCACCGCCCGCGTCACCCGCGCCGGCCGTCAGCTCGGCAGGCCCGTCCAGTGCGGCGCCCCCGGCTTCGAGCCCAGCGGCGGCGCCAAGCGCACAACCCACCAACATCGTCGACCCCGACGACGCGCCCAGTGCGCAGGTGGCAGCCCAGGCCGACCAGGCCTGCGTGTCGTTCACCAACAAGTTCGCGAGCAACTTCCGCGCGTGCTTCGCGTACGTGGCCAACGCGAGCCTGATGGCTCGCCTGCCATGCTACATGTGGTGCACGAGCACGAACGCCACCTGGTCCGGCGACGCCCAACACCACCTGCAGGCCCGCTATGAAGGGGCCGCCCTCAGCTTCATCGAGGGGCAGATCAAGGGCTGGCCCGTGCCGGACCAGCTCACCGTGGACCCGCCGTTCGTTACGGTGCAGTCTGTGGCGATCTCGGCGGACGGCCAGACCGCCACACTCCAAACGACCGAGACCTGGTCAGTTCGGGGTACCGGTGGCACCAAGCTGTTCGCCGAACAGGACGCCCATCACACCATCACCATGGTGAAGCGCCCGGCCCATGTCTTCGACAAATGGGTGGTGAGCAACATCGCCTGACCGGCAAGAAGGGGTGGTAGAACCACGCACCCGGCCTCGGGGTTCTGAGGCCGGGTGCACCGCCCATTGCGCTTTTGCTAATATAACACCATGAACCAACTCATTTTCGATATCGCACTAGCCGGCCCCGCCTTATTTATGATCTGCGCACTCGTTATTGGCGCTATCACGCCCAAATATTCCGCGCTCTATAATACGATTAGTGAGCAGGCTCTGGGCAAATACAAAGGCCTACACGCGGCCAATTACGTAGTCAATGGTGGCCTCATCGCGGTCCTGGGCGCCTTGTGTTTGGCACGCGGATCTTCCTGGTACCAGTCGAGTAGTATCGTCTTGCTTGGTGCCATCATCGTACTCTCGGCATACTATAAGACCGATCCTATCACCCTGAAGCGACAGTCGCGGGAGGGGATCATCCATAACGTACTGTTTCTGGTGGGCATGGTGGGCATCATTACCGGGCAATTTGGGTACGTCCATGATCTAACCCTAGGCCGCGTCGCGCTCATAAGCGGGATTACGGCGCTCATCGGCACAATCTATACCATCTTCGGCCAGGCGTATCGTGGGCTCGTTCAGCGCATTCTGGTAATTTCAGTTATGGCCTGGGTGACGGTATTTGCACTTAGTTCATAAAACTGGTTATGCTGTACAATATTCGTATGGACCCAAACCAACTTCCACCATCGCTCAATCGTCCGCAAATGCAGCCCCAGCCACAGTTTGTGGGACGGCCACCTTCTGGAATGCCCACCGGCTACCAGCAGCCGCAGCAGGGTTCAAGAAAGATCCTGCCGATTGTGATTATCGTTCTGGTGCTCGTGCTGGGCGTCGGCGGTTTTGCCTATTACAACTACATGCGTACGCCCGACCAGGTGTTCCGCAGCGCCTTCTCGAACGCGCTTTCCCTCAAGAGCTTCACCCAGACCGGCGACCAAAGTGGCGCCCACGTGGAGATTAAATATGACGTCGAAAATACTCATGACCCCCGTGTGTCCGCCACGGTGAAAGTCTCCGCTGACGGCAAAGAAGTCGCAAATATCGAAGGCTACGGGACGTTTAGTAATACTTACGTCAAATATACAGATATCGCCGGTGTTTCTTCGGGCCTGCTCAACAAATGGGTGCAGCTGCGCCGAAACGGTACGCTCCCCAGCTATATCCAGCCGGCTACCACATTCTTCCCGATTTTCGATCCGCAGTACAGCCTACTGGGCCAGGCCATCTTTGCCAACGTGCCCCGCGCCGACCGCAACGCACTCGTCGATTACATCGTAAAAAACCAGGTTTACAAATACGATGCGCAAAAGGTCGTTAAGACCAAGGTAGAGGGCGCCGATGTTTTTAAATACGACGTGAGCCTGCAGCATATGGATACACTAAACGAAAAAGCCGCCAAAATACTGGGCATTACCGACCCGGATGCGCTAAAACTCATTGCCCGCTCGGATGTCGAGCTCACAAACGCCACGCTCTATATTTCGATCAATTCGCCCAAGCTGGTTAAGGTAACGACATCCGACGCCACCATCGAGTACAGTGCTTTCAATAATACAAAGCTTCCGGACGAGCCTCACGCCGATCTTCAGTACCAGCAATTTCTCGCCCAAACCAAATCCGGTCTCTAATTAACGCCCAGCGCCTTTTGCAGGTTGCCGTACGCCGTGTCGGCCTTGCCGTACGCGGTCGTGAAGATGCCCGCTAGTTCACGGCTGGCAGCCGACGCACCAATAGCCTTCACATCCGTGGCCAATTTCTGGACCGCCTCGGTGTAGGTGGAAGCCTGGCTCTTGCCTAGGGCGTCCAGTGCCCGGTCGATGTCGCCGGTTGCGGCATCATACCCGGCCAGCGTCTTGGAATGAAAATCCTTGAGTTCGCTAGGAGGCACCAGTTTGCTTAGAGCCGTTTTGGCCGTTTTAAATTTGGCTTCCATATTTTTCATATCCGTCGGCGTGCTGATCGTGCCCGTAGCCCCGGCCATAATGTCCAAGGCCTTGGCGCTGTAGTCAGAAATGCTTGCCGCCGTCACGTAGGTAGTATCAAATTCGCGCAGCGCCTTCGTGAGGTCATTCACGCGCTTGATTTTGTCGGCCGGCGCAAGCGTCATGCCGAGCAATTTAGGCTCTTTCGGCGAGCTAGCGATTGTCTCGTCAAATTTACGCTTAATATCGGCGCCATGCGTTAAGCGGTCTTTGAGCCCGCCGAAATAATCATAAGCGGCCCGGGCCCGGGTCTCGTAGGCCGGCACTGCTTTTACGTACTGGGCCTTGGCGGCGCTGGCCCATGCCCAGCAACCCCCGCCCATAGCTAGCAGCATTACAATGACGGCCGCTATGATCACTGGAGCTTTCGATTTGACCGGCGGCTGCATATTCGCCATGGGCGGGGGTTGCTGGGGCAGGGGCATCGGGCTTGATTGCGGGGGAGTTGGATTTAGTTCAGGATTCATAAGCCAAGCATAACCAACATCCCCAGCAGCGGCAACTTGGCGTCTCATCTGCTATCCTAAAAGCATGAAACACGTTGCAGTTATTGGCCTGGGCATTATGGGCCACGGCATCGCCGATAATTTTCTAAAGGCCGGGGACAAACTTACGGTCTGGAACCGCACGCCGGAAAAAGCCGCGGGTCTGGTAGCGCGGGGTGCAACTCTCGCCGAAACGCCGGCTGCTGCGTGTAAAGATGCTGACATGGTGTTTGAAGTGACCGCCAATGACCAATCGTCGCAGGAGGTTTGGACCGGCAAAGACGGCATCCTGGAGGCCGCCTCGGGAAAGCAATACCTATTCACATGTGCCACATTGTCGGTGGGCTGGGTCGAGGAACTAGGCCGGACATGCGCCGATAAGGGCCTCGTGTTCTTTGACGCACCCA
>DATAMV010000128.1:0-4534 GCA_036266515.1 Candidatus Saccharimonadia bacterium | reverse complement strand
AGCCTCACCGGTGAGTCCCTCACCACCTTAAACACCATCCGCCAGACCAATGAAAAGGCCAAATTCATCTTTGATCTCCTTGTCGGCCGCAAGCTGGCCCAACCCGTCACGATCGGCGTCGGCCAGTATTACCCCGACCTGGGAGGCCTGCGCAAGAGCTACCAAGACGCCAAGCTCGCACTCGAAGTAGGCGCCAAAGTCTGGGGTACGGGCAAGCTCTACCACATCAAGCAGGTCGGCATGTTCATTACGCTCGCCAGCACCAGCCAAGACCGCAAGGCCGAGCTGGCGCATCAAATCCTTTCGCCGCTGCTTCGCGACGAGCAGCTCTTCAAAACCGTGCAGGCGTTTCTGGCCAGCGGTCTCAACCTCACTGACGCCGCCGAAAACCTCCATATCCATCGCAACACGCTCATCTACCGTCTCGACAAAACTCGTAAGCTTATTGGGCTGGATCCGCGCCACTTCGACGATGCTCTCCAGATCAAACTCGGTCTCATGTTCTACCAAGCCCAGGCTGTAGCCTAATCCAAGATTGGTATTGACTGTTCGGTAAACGTTCGGTATATTCTCTCCAGAGGTGAACACATAGGGTTTTACTTAAAGGAGAGTTTCATGGCAGAATCGATCGAACAACTACGTATTTACAAAGCGGCCCGCGCGGCCGAGGACCAGGTCTATGAGCTGGTCAAACAGTTCCCGGCCGACCAATTTTACGGCCTCGGCAATGACCTGCGCCGCTCCAGCGCCGCCGTATCCCACCACATCATGAGTGCACACCGCCTCTTTAGTTACCGCCTCAAATTAGATGAACTCGCCGCTATGCGCCGCGAGGCCGAAGTCACCCAGAAACATCTGGAGTCCGCCATAGATTTTGGCGCTACGCCGGAACTCAACGACGAATACACCACCATCATCAAGCAGTCCTGGGGCCTATCAAAATGGCTAAAAAATAAGCTCACCGAAAAGCAGGAAAAAGCCGAGGTTGCAGCCAAGGAAGAACTCGTCGCTGCCATCGCATCGTAGTAAATAAAACAACAACTCATCAAAAACAGCCCAACCCCATTGGGCTGTTTTTGGCTTTATATAGGAACTATATAGCTACTACTTACATACGAAGTGATTTCAAAATTTGAGCACACACCAGACAAGACCAGGTATCTCGTAAGCCAAGAGCTGGGTTCGTGCTGATCATAATTTTGAAATTACGAAGCAAGACTAAGAGCTAAAGTACCGTACCGAGCCAAACGGAATCTTGTCCGGCATCGGGTTCTTGCTCGCAAACACCGCCGCCGGCAAGAGCTGTTGCTCACCATAGCGGTCGTTCACCGCGTTCATGGCAGCCTCCACGCGGTCGGCCCGAGCGTCCTCGCTGTCCCACAAATACAGCTGATCCATGCGGGCCGGCTCCACCGCATAAGCCGTCATGTACATCGAAGACACGGTCAGTCCCTGCGGCGACCGCTGGTACAGCTCCAGAGCTCGCGCGTAGAGCTGGTCGGCCCGCCACGCCGCCACATGGTACATTTGCCGCTCGCGCCAGCCACGCGGGCCATTCCAGCCCCGAGGCGAACCCCAGCCCGGCTCACGCACATAGCCGAGCCACAGCATCATACCCCGCGCCGCCAGCTCGTTGCGCCGCAGCCGCCGAGCGATTTTGGCTGCTGCCTTATGCAACAGCGTTGCCATCTCTACGGGGTCAGCCGTGCGGTGATCAAGCACATAGCTGCGCCCAACCGTCCGAATCCCATAATCCACCTCTGTTTCATAGCCGCGCAGCTTCAGGTACCAATGGTGGCCGTTCACGCTCCGAAACACCTGGCGCGCCAGCACAGCCTCGGACGCCCGATAAAACTCCAGCGGCGTCATGATACCGGCCTCAGCCAGCCGGGCCGCCATCCGCCGCTTAATGTACGGCAGCTCCACCAAATCCATCAGGCCGTACACCGCCTCGAGGTTGGTGTGGTCGATCACATACAACCCGTCCGGCTTCATAAACCCAGCCGCCAGTTTCGCCAGCCACCGGTTGGGTGCAATGCCAACGTTAACCGTCATGTAATCACCAATTTCCTCGCGCACCCGCTGCTTAATCTCCCGTCCGACCTCCTCAAGTGGCCGACCCTTCAAAATCCCCCTCATCCCCCGGAAGTCGATAATGCCCTCGTCCACGCTCTTCATCTGGGTTACCGGCGAGTAACTGGCGAAGATCTCCCGCACAAGCTTATTTACGTACTGGTACTTAGCCGAGTCGCTTTCCTGCATCACAAAATCCGGAGCCAACCGCTTGGCCTCGCCGTTGCGCGTTCCCAGATTAATACCGACCCGCTTAGCCTCGTATGAAGCCGCAATACAGATCGCAAAATCGTTCAGCCGGTTCGTTACCCCTACGGGGCGGCCCCGCAAAAGCGGATTAGCCTGCTGCTCGGTCATAGCAAAGGCCGAGTTCATGTCGATATGCATAATCTCCGGGGGCCCAGAGTACGGCTTAAGTTCCACGAGGTCTCCTATCCATAGAAGGCCTCCTTCAAACGCCACTCCAGCGTCTCTGGGTCCAACTCCAGCCGAAAAGCTGTATCGCCGCTCGCAAAGCTAAAGATATGCATGCGCTTATTGCCACGCGGCTCTGGGTGATAGAGCCCCATAGTCGTAAGTTTCCAGCGGCGGCCCTGCCACTTCATTACATGGGGCGTCACCCGCACCCGGCCCCTCGGCCCCGGCGTAAATGACGCCAGCACACTCACAATGTCATCGCAATGCTCGCGCATAGGAGATAATCCTTACTACGCTTTTATCGTATACCGTACAAAAACCAAACGCAAGTCTTTCTTCTATCTGTACAGCCCATGCTCACGAATGTATGCCAGCACCGCCGGATCAAGATCACTGGGCGGCTTCCCTGCCGCCAGTTCCATCCGGATGTCCCGAGATGAGGCCGCGGCATGCTCATTTAACTCAAACCACTGCACCGGCAGGCGCTCGTCCAGCTCCGGCTCGGACCCGCCCGAGCGCCGTGCTGCCACAAACTGCGGCGCCGCTTCTAGCACCTGAGCGTAGCTTTCCCATGCCCGCATCCCAGCCAGAACATCTGCCCCCACAATAAACATAAAAACGTCGCTCGGATGCTCATTTATTAATGTCAAAAATACATCAAAATGGTGCATTTTTGAGGCTAAATTACCTTCATAGGCACTGATCCCAGCTTGCTGCGCCACAGCCAGCTTCACCATCGCGATGCGGTCATCATAACTCGTGACACCAGCCTTATGCCCAGGATCTGGATTCACCAAAAACCACACCTCATCGAGACGTGCCGCTGCCATCGCCGCACGCGCCATCGCCACATGCCCCAGGTGCACCGGGTCGAAGGTGCCGGTAAACAAACCAATCCGCATCTTACGCGTGCCCCGGCCGGCCCTTGCTCAAAATCAAGTCTTCAATCTGGTGGGCAGCCTCCATCGACTTGCCTGTCTCATTCACCACCCAGGTATAAAAGCCCAGCTCCCGGGCCTTGCCAATCTCGTCAGCCGCCTGCTTCAAACGCCGCTCCACCGACGCTTCGTCGTTGGTGCCACGCTTTTCAATCCGCCGGCGCAGCTCGGCTATATCGTCATCGAGTTCACCGTCCGTAGGCTTAATAAAGATAAAAACTCCGTCTGGCAGCACGCTGTGCACATATGCTGCCCCATTCACCTCAATCTCCAGCAGCACGGTGTCACCCTCACGCAGGTGCTCCAAGATGGGGTCGATCGGAGTGCCATAGCGCGCACCCTCGGTAAGACCATTGGCCTCCAGGAAAGCCCCCTCCTGCTCTCGCTCGGTAAACTCCTCGGCCGTCACAAAGGTGTATTTGTGGTGAAGGACCTCGCCCGGCCGTGGCTGACGGGTCGTCATGGAGACCGATAGCCACAAGGGCTGCTCTGAGAAGCCCAGGAGCTCATCAATGACCTTGCCCTTACCGGCACCGGCCGACGGTCCGGATATTACAACTAACTGGCCTGGAAGCCCGGAAAAGCGGTTTCGAAGAGTCGTAATATCTGGGTTTGATTCTGCCGGCACGCAGCCTCCTGGTTACAAAAATTGGCGTACTTAGGCCGTATTGTAGTGGGGCTATCCAATACCGGCAAGCCCTTCGGCGGTTTTCCCCATTTTCGAAAAAGTTTTCCCCTGGTATTTTTTATAGTCACATGACAACATATTGTTATGAAATGTCCGTTTTGCCGCTCCAACCAGACCGAGGTCTACAATACCCGCACCACGAAATCCGGTGGCCAGTTATGGCGTCGGCGGCGCTGCCAGGTGTGTCATGAGGCGTTCACTACCTACGAGGCGCCCGACCTGCATAATATCCTGCGCGTCAGCCAAGATGGCCGGCAGACTCCTTACAGCCGGGCCCGGCTCTACGCGGCCCTCGTACGGGCCCTGGAAGGACATTCCAATGCTGCCGATGCTCTCACCGACACAATTGAGGCCAAAATCCTGGACTTGAAAACGCGCATCGTGAGCGTAGACCAGGTGGCAAGCGTTGTATTATCTA
>DATAMV010000127.1:0-2100 GCA_036266515.1 Candidatus Saccharimonadia bacterium | reverse complement strand
GTCGGGTGGGTATACTTAAGACCGTTGCATATGTACTGGTGGCGGTCATTGGCTTTGTCTTTATCGCCGATGCATTGCTCGTGGCGTTGCAGGCGCTCGTGCCCGGGTTTGATGCCAACCAGCCGCAAACCAACGATTTTACGGGTGCTGTCCACACTCACCAGGGTCTGGCGCTTTTGGCGCTTGTGATCGTGCCGCCGATCTTCGAAGAAACCATCTTCCGCGGGTTTGTGTTTCCGGCGCTGGCGAAACGCACGGGGCTGGTGTGGGGCGCCATTTTCTCTTCGGCATTGTTTGGTCTGGCGCATGGCCAGGCGAACCTGTTTGTGTATACCATGATTCTGGGACTGGTGCTGTGCTTCATTTACGTCCGCACCAAGAGCATTGTGCCGGGCATAATCTTGCACATGCTCAATAATTTCCTGGCGTTTATTGTGCTCGCGGGTTCAGGTAAATAAGTGGCTCTTTTGACAAACCGGCCATCAGTAGTTAGAGTATGCACAATAGCAATGAAGGGGTTTCCCGCCCTGGAGCTGCCGGCGATGAGCCGAGCCGGGTTCGCCCGTTACTGCGAATATTGAGGCCGCATCGCGCGGCGAAGGCAAGATGGTACCACGAGAAAGCCTCGTTCTTGCTCGACACGGTTTGTGTTGGGCCCAGGAACGAGTTTTTTAATGCCCGAGGAGAAATTATTATGCGGATGAGCAAATTGTTTGGCCGGCCCTCAAAGACCGAAGGGACAGATTATGAAGTAGATTCGCACCGGCTGCTGGTGCAGGCCGGGTTCGTGCGCGAAAGCACGGCGGGCCGGTACTACATGTTGCCGCTGGGGATGGCGGTGCACTCCAAAATTTCTGAAGTAGTGCGCCGGCACATGAACGCGGCCGAGGCCCAGGAAATTGTGACACCAGTGCTGCACCCGCTTGAATTGTGGAAAGAAACCAACCGCACCACGACCGCCGGTTTTGAGCTCATGAAAGTAAAAGACCGCCGCGACGCCGATTTTGCCCTGGGTGGCACGGCTGAGGAAATGGCGGTGGACTTGGTGCGCAAATTTAACCTGAGCTACAAAGACCTGCCCTTCCACATTTACCAGTTTTCGATGAAGTTCCGGGATGAGATCCGGGCGCGTGGCGGCCTCTTGCGGGTGCGTGAGTTTGTGATGAAAGACGGCTACAGCTTTAGTACCAAGGAGCAATTCAAAGACATTTATGACGGCATGCGCGACACCTACAGCGCGATCTTTAACGAGTTGGGGTTGCCGACTGACGTGGTGGCAGCGGATAACGGCTATATTGGCGGCGAGTACTGCCATGAATTTGTGAGCCCAAGCCCAATCGGCGAGAGCCGGTACTTTATAGACGAAAAGAGCGGCTACGCGGCGCACGAAGACGTGGCTAAGTTTCGGGCGGATTCGCCGAATGCCGACGAAAAAGAGCAGCCGCTGAAGCCGGTGCATGCTGAGCGTAGCAAAACGATGAAAGCGGGCGTAGAGCACCACGGTCTCGAAGACTGGCGCCAAATCAAGGACGTGTTGTTTGTGGACGAGCCGACGGACCGCTACCTGCTGGTGATTATCCGGGGTGACCTGGATGTGAACGAGACCAAATTGATGCAGGTGGCTAAAGCATTTGGCCTGCGGGCTGCCACGCCGGACGAGGTGATCCATGACCTTGATAGTATGCCGGGATTTATCTCGCCGGTGGGAATTGCAAAAGTGGGCAAGACCTCGGGCCGCAAGGTTGTGATTGTGGCGGACCAGAGCCTAAAGAATGTCAAAAATATGTTTGGTGGGGCCAATAAAAAGCACGAAGACCTCCTAAACATTAACTATGGCCGGGACTACACGCCGGACATCGAGGGCGACGTGGGCATGGCTCAGCCGGGGATGGAGAGCCCCGAAGGCGGTAAGCTGGTGGAGAAGCGTGGCATTGAGGTCGGTAATATTTTCCAGTTGGGTTACCACTACACCAAGCTGATGACCGGGGCGGAGTACACTGATGCCGAAGGCAAGCGGCAGCCATATTATATGGGTTGCTACGGGATCGGGATCGGCCGGACGATGGCGGCGATCGTGGAGGCGCACCACGACGAACGGGG
>DATAMV010000126.1:0-2143 GCA_036266515.1 Candidatus Saccharimonadia bacterium | reverse complement strand
GATCGGACGCTTGTTGAGCCCCTCCTTGCCGCCGATGGTTTGCGTGCCCGGCAAGGCAGCCGAGAGTGCGGTTAGAAACCGGATCGTGATACCCGAAAGGTCCGCGTCCAGTTCATAATTACCCGGCCGCACGTCGCGGATATCGCCTTCCACCACCCACGCGTCCGGCTCCTCGCGCACAGCAATCCCAAGCGCCCGCAGGCACCCCAGCATCGCGCGCGTGTCGTCGCTGGCCAGGGGCCGCTCCACCCGCACAGACTGTGGGGTCATGGCAGCCAAAACCAGCGCCCGGTTCGTGTAGCTCTTCGAACCCGGGATCGTAACGGCCCCGCGCACGGGGCCGGATAATGGCTCCATGATGCGCTCTTTCACAACCGGTCTTCCTGATGCTCTCGGATGACTGCCTCCACCACCTCCTCTGGGACCACCTGATCCCACACCGCCTCGCCCAATGCGCGCAGCAATATAAAACGCAGCTCGCCTCTCACGTTTTTCTTATCGGACTTCATCTTGTTGAAGATCTGCTCCACGGCAAATTTTGGCACCCGCACCGGCAAGCCAGCCGCCTGAAGAAGCTCTGTAATACGCATGGCATCCGAGCTCGAAAGCAAACCTTGCCTAGCAGAAAGGGCCGCCTCCACCACCATGCCGATACTCACCGCCTCGCCATGCAGAAGCGGCGCCTCCGTTTCTAGACTTAGCGCCTCCACCGCATGACCAATCGTGTGCCCAAAGTTCACGAGCTTGCGCATACCCGCCTCTCGTTCATCCCCCATCACAATTTCGGCTTTGATTCGGCAAGAACCGGCAATCAGAACGGCCAATTCGTCTCGGGAAAATTCCTGAGGCCGCTTGCTCGTTACCTGCTGCAAATAAGTAGCATCACGAATTAAGCCATGCTTAATGATTTCCCCGAAACCCGCTACCAGCTGGCGCTCCGAAAGCGTTGCCAACGTGTCAGTGTCAATCACTACTGCCACCGGCTGCGCAAATGTACCGACGAGGTTCTTCACGCCACCAAAATCAATGCCGGTTTTACCACCAATGCTGCTATCGATCTGCGATAGGAGTGTAGTGGGCACCTGAAGGTAATCTACACCCCGCATGTACGTCGAGGCCGCAAACCCCGCCATATCACCAATTACGCCGCCACCCAGCGCTATCACGAGCGATTTACGGTCACATCCAGCCTGCTGCATAGCCGACCAGATCTTACTCACACTCTCCAGGTTCTTAGCGGTCTCACCCGCCGGCAATGTAATCGTATCCACCGGCAAGCCGAGCTGCTTCGTAATCCGTGAAGCAAATAATGGCCCCACCGCTTCATCCGTCACCACAAATGCCCGCGTATAGTGCTTAAATGACACGAGCCCCGCAATATTACCGAGTAGAGCCGTCCCGGCAAGTATTGGGTAACTTTGGGAGCGTCCAGGAATATCAACCGTTATTGTTTGCATAATTAACTTTCCGGAAACATCACTTTCACAAGGTCATCAAATTCGGGCCACGTCACCTGCTGGTTCTTGTCGGTCATGGCGTTCTTCGGATCATGGTGCACTTCTACGAGCGCCCCAGCCAGATTTTGACCGGCGCCGCGCCTACCCATTTCAAACACATTCGGCACCGTGCCGCCCATATGCGATGGATCGTAAATGATCGGAATATCGCCGCCGGTGCGCTCTCGCACCCGCTCCATCATGGCAAAGTCGGGAACGTTGCGAAAACCCTCCGGATTGTCGCCGTACGGCGTAAAGCCGCGCTGGCAGTTCCATAGCCGCTCACGCGGGAACCCGGCATCGAGCACATGCTCAATGATGCCTACCCAGTGATCTTCATGAGGCCATGGCTGGTTCTTCACCATCAAGATCACACGATCATCCGCCAGGCAGGCGCGGGCAATATCTTTTTGGAGCATGTGGTTTTGATTGCGCGCGCCGATCCACAAAAGTAGCCGGCCGTCTCTCCCTAGCTCTGGCAAGGCCGCATCCATTGCCTGGTGCACATGCTCGGTCATAATGACCTCAAGTCCCGGGTTCACCCCAGCTCGCGCCACCTTCGCCAGAATCGGCAGGCCCTTGTCCCCCACCCCTTCGTAGCCCGGACGGGTCCGCGGCTTCCAGAGGTTAACGCGCATAAAGTCCAG
>DATAMV010000125.1:0-3710 GCA_036266515.1 Candidatus Saccharimonadia bacterium | reverse complement strand
AGACTCTGAGATACGTCGGCCACCAAGCGCGCGATTGCGAGCTGAGTGTCCACCCCGATACGCGGGATGGGTTGTATGTCCGCCATGGAAACCTCCAAGTGTTTCGACGGGAGTACTATTATAAAACTAAAATGTATTTTTGTAAACTATAGCTTGTACGCTACTTCTCTGCGTCTGCGCCGATGTTTACGAGCCACCTTATTCCGAACTTGTCATTGACCATACCAAAGATGTCGCCCCATTGGGCCTTGGTGAGCGGTTGGACCACTTCCCCACCTTCGGAGAGTTTGTCGAAGTAACCGGTGAGTTCTTTTTCGTCGGCAGCCTGGCCGCTGAGCGATAGGCTCAGATCGGTGCCTTTCTTGTATTCCATGCGAGAGGGCGTGTCGGAAGCCATAATTACCATCCCGTCACTCACTTCCAGCACTGAGTGCATGATGAGATTTTCCTCGGCCGGGTCATCGGTGGCATGGAGCTCCTTGAAAGTACTGAGCTTAAGATCGCCGCCAAAGACGGTCTTATAAAACTCCATAGCCGGACGAGCCTGGTCTTTGAAGCCGATGTAAGGGTTAAATTTCACTGCCATGAAGCCACCTCCTAGGTGCGGTTAATTGCCCTTATTATACTTCGCTGGATCCGTGTGTGTGGTGTGATCCATTTATTCTTGCCATTTTTATCTAAAGCGCTCATGGTTAGGTTGTATCTTATGGATGCTCGGCCCATCGGCCGCACGTTGACAAGAGAGGGGGCGAAGATGCCCACATTCACCATCGAAATCGATACGATTGACGAGCGCGGCATCGAGCACCCCACCTGGATTCGGATTGGCCTGGACGGGCCCGGCCTGTACGTCGACCCGCTCCACAGTGCTGAGCTGACGTTCGCCGGCCGGCTGCTGTATACGCAGCTGTCGCGCATCCCGAATCTCGGCGTTTGGTTTACCAACGTCGAGGACACCCGGCAAGCCGGCAAGTTCGTGGTCTGCCTCTATGATCTGCTGAGCTACGGATCCGGAGGCTTCGCCCCGATGCTTGGCCGCCTGATCCGCCGCATTGCCGCCGGTTGCGCCCGCTGTGGGCTTGGCGACTGCCCGATCTGCTACACGCTGGGCGAACGGGCCATGAAAGCGCAGGCCGGATACCCCGACCTCGACAGCGCCGTCTGGCCCCAGTCCACCTTCGCGGCCTGACCGCATCCCCATCCACTACTCTCCTGCCCGCTGCCCCGCGGAGCCTCCACCGATCTTGGTGAGGCTCTGCGGGGCCTCACTATGATGGAGGTTGGTATCGTCTTGAAACCAAACCAAAAGGCCCCGCTTGCGCGGGGCTTTTGGAGCGAAATTACATCTTGATTTCGATGTCGACGCCGGCGGGGAGGTTCAGGTTCATGAGGGCGTCGATGGTCTTGGGCGTAGGCTCGGTGATGTCGATGATGCGCTTGTGGGTCCGCATCTCAAACTGCTCACGCGCGTCCTTGTAGACGTGCGGCGAGCGCAGCACCGTGGTCACGTTGCGCTCAGTGGGCAACGGGATCGGGCCCGCCACAGTGGCGCCCGTACGGGTCGCGGTATCAATAATTTGCTTGGCGCTTTGGTCAATGACCTTCGAGTCGTAGGCCTTGAGGCGAATACGAATGCGCTGTTTCTCGGGAGCTTTAACTTCGGCAGTTGCCATGGGAGGTACTATCTTTCGATCTTGTTAATTAATGTGGTCCACGCTCACGACGTGTATCGGGTTTGATTTAAGCATAACTTAAGGGTAATTGTCAATCTGGTAGGTTGTTTTTTGGGCAATTTATGGTATTATAGTAATACGACCTTGAAATGGAGGTGTTTGGATGGCCCGTTACCGGAGCCACCCGTTGTTTCCCGATAAGTCGCGGACAGCCCGCCGAAAGGCCAAGCGCTACGCCGTTGCCATGGTGGCGGCGTGGTCGTCCTTGGGATTGTTCGTGCTCGGGATCATCATGGGCGGCGTTCCGCAGGGGATTTTTGACCTGCTCGGTGCCATTGCCGGTTTCACCGGCGCAATTTGGGCGAAGCGTCAACGTGGCAGCGACAGCCGCGGAGCCATCGGCTACATCGGTGGAGTGATCTGCGCGCTGTGGTTTCTCGGCCACTTCTTCTACTGGCTCTTCGCCTGACAGTTATCCCTTCTACCAAGGTTAAGCCCAGCTCTGGACGCCCGTTCGGAGCTGGGATAGCCGCACTTATTCTCTAACTAAAAACGGACCCTTGCGGGTCCGTTTTTAGGTTCAGTAACGAATGTTACTTGATGATCTTGGTCACAACACCGGCACCAACGGTGCGGCCACCTTCGCGGATAGCGAAGCGCAGACCGTCTTCCATGGCGATCGGAGCGATGAGCTCGACCTTCATCTGCACGGTGTCACCCGGCATAACCATCTCGACGCCGTCAGGCAGCGTAACGTTGCCGGTAACGTCGGTGGTGCGGATGTAGAACTGAGGCTTATAACCCTTGAAGAACGGAGTGTGGCGGCCACCTTCGTCCTTGGACAGGACGTAGACCTCAGACTCGAACTCGGTGTGAGGGGTTACCGTACCGGGCTTAGCCAGAACCTGGCCGCGCTCGATGTCGGTGCGCTCAATACCGCGGAGCAGGGCGCCGATGTTGTCGCCGGCCTGGGCGTCGGGAAGGAGCTTCTTGAACATTTCCACACCAGTGACCACGGTCTTCTTGGTGGGGCGGATACCAACGATTTCAACTTCGTCGTTGACGTGGACCTGACCCTGCTCGACACGGCCGGTGGCAACAGTACCACGGCCCTTGATCGAGAAGACGTCTTCGATCGGCATCAGGAAGGGCTTGTCGATTTCGCGCTTGGGCTCGGGGATATAGTCATCCATGGCCGCAACGAGGTCGAGGATCGCCTTTTCGGCGTCAGCGTCGCCTTCCATGGCCTTAAGGGCAGAACCCTTAATGATGGGGGCGTTTTCGTCAAAGTCGTACTTGGCGAGCAGCTCGCGGATTTCCATCTCGACGAGTTCGGCCAGTTCGGGGTCGGCCATGTCCATCTTGTTCATGAAGACCAGGATGGAAGGCACGCCCACCTGCTTGGCCAGCAGGATGTGCTCGCGGGTCTGAGGCATGGGGCCGTCAGCAGCGGAGACCACCAGGACGGCGCCGTCGATCTGAGCGGCACCCGTGATCATGTTCTTGACGTAGTCAGCGTGACCAGGCATGTCGACGTGCGCGTAGTGGCGCTTGTCCGACTCGTATTCCTGGTGCGAGGTAGCGATGGTAATACCACGCTGGCGCTCTTCGGGGGCGTTGTCGATCTGAGCGTAGTCGACTTTCTTGTTAATGGCGCTCGGCTTGTGCTTAGCCAGCACCGAGGTGATGGCAGCGGTCAGGGTAGTCTTACCGTGGTCGACGTGACCCATGGTACCGACGTTGACATGCGGCTTATCGCGCTTGAATGTTTCAGCCATTGATACTCCTTAAATTTGCTTCACTACAGATGGATAATGTGGCCGAGGCCTTTTTAGCGGACTGCCGAATGGCGGCCGCATCAGCGATCCACAGTGTAGCTCATTTTAATATATTAATTGCTTGTGTGAGCTAATAATTTTGTAAGCATACAAAATATTGCCCGCACATGGACCTCGTTATTATAGACAGCCGGTGCCTATCTTGTAAAGAGACAAATAGCCGACAGTTAAGGCAACGGATCGGTTTTGTCGGGGTAGA
>DATAMV010000124.1:0-1621 GCA_036266515.1 Candidatus Saccharimonadia bacterium | reverse complement strand
ATAGTGTATGGCCTGATGTCAGGACACATGTGCTAAATCTCCTTCTAATTTGAGCTTGAGACGAGGGGCGAGATAGGCAATAGCACAAAAATCACCCTGTGCCCGTAGGCGGTAGCGTCGACCACTTCTGACGCAGGTGATCGAATTGAGTTTGCGTCTGTTTACGGGATCGACTCTGCAAGCGGAATCGCCTGCGATGCTCAGCAAAGCGCTGTCGTTCCTGAGCCAAGTCCTGAGGTGGGATGTGACACAAGCCGTGGAGGAACTGGGCCTCGATCGGCGGTCTCGGCAGGAGTTCCCAAGCCCCTTGGCGTTGCAGCGTGCGTTTCGTCAGGCCCTTTTGGCCCGTTGTCCTCAGCAGGTAACGGCTGGTATCGCGGAATCGGCTTTCGATCTCGTTGTTCGTCCGGGGCAGCCCCGGCACGTCGTAGCAGTGGAACAGCCCGGGCCACTAGCTCCGGCTGACCGTGTCGAGATGATGGCCAAAGTCACCTAAGATTGGGGGAAGATCGGGCCGTGGTCGGAGCGTGGCGAGATAGCCGCGCAGTTGCTTGGCCACCTGCTCTCCCTGGCAGGGTTGAGGCCCCATGGGCGCTAAGATGTAGACGATGTCGCGGAGCCAGGCCGCCCCTTGTTGGAGTGCCTGAAAGGTTGCAGCAAAGGGCGACAGCGCCGCCTGGAGGCCTTGATAGAGCTGGGCGAGGCGCGGGTTATCGCGCTCGGCCACCAACGCTAGACTCAAACGGGCCACGTGGTCGAGCCGCTCGTAGGTCTCGAGCCCTGCCAGACGCAAGGGCGGTCGGCCTTTGAGCGTGAGCAGGTAGCGGGTGTGGCGAAAGAGTGCGGTGACGATCTCATCGGCTTCGGGCCCCATCGCGGTGGGCGACGCGCTCGGCGGCGGACTCTGGGCCTCTCGTGCCAAGGGTGCTGGCGGGGGGCCGAGCGGGCTCGGTAACAAGCCCGTCACCGTCAACACACCGATTGGGGCGGGCGTGGCCCGGGGTTCCTTGCGGCTCAAGTCGCCCACCTGCTGGCGCACGGCTTTGCGAAGGTCCACTTTGAAAGCCGAATCGGTCTCGGCCAGGGGCGCGGCCAGGTTGCGCAGCTAATGGGCCTGACAAAACTGATAGTGACTCTCTGGCAACACCTTGGTCACCGCCGGCATCAAGCCGGTTTGCTTGTCGCTGAGCACCGCCAGAATCGGCCACTCCAGCTGCGTGAGGGGCTGCAGGAAGGCTTCGAACGTGGTGTGATCCTGCTGCGAGAGCCAGCCGCTTCGCAAGGTCAAGCCACTGGTGAGCTCTCGAATGAACCAGAGTTGAGGCTCGCCGCCTTCGGGAGCCAGGCCATCCAGAGCGATGATCAAGCCGCCTTGGGCCTGGGCGATCTGAGCCAGACGGTCCCGGTGCTGCCGCTCGTGGCAGGCAAGGAGCGGCAGATACATTTGTTGATACAGATAGCGCACATGGGCCACGGAGATGCGGACGTGAGACGCCAACTCGGCATGAATCTCGCGGTAGGTGGCGTGGTGTTGATAGCGCCACCAGCCAATGCGCACCAGGACATCGTAGCCATAGGTCGAGTGAGGAAGGGCAATACTCTGCGCTTCGGCGGACAGCAG
>DATAMV010000123.1:0-2789 GCA_036266515.1 Candidatus Saccharimonadia bacterium | reverse complement strand
CCGGCTGCCGCCTTGAAGGCCGAAGAAAGCTGGAATGCGACCTTCCGTGATCACCGCGGACCAAGCAAAGACATGGTCGAAAAGGTCGCCGTGAAGGGCCATCCCGGCCAACTCATCGAATTCCTGGTGGGCGAGGGGATTAAGCCCTCACGCACCATGGTCCGCCAACTTGTAGCCCAGCAAGGGATCCGGGTGAACGGCCAAACTGTGGACGACCCAGCCATGGAACTCAAAATCGGCGACGAAATAAATATCGGCAAAACCCAGTTCATCACCATCACCCGGGCATGAGCCACGATTGGACACAGCGGCCGGTCGGCTCCCTCAAGGGGGTCGGGCCCGAGCTGGAGCGCAAACTTGAGCGCTTGGGTCTGCATACCGCCGGCGATCTCATTCATCACTACCCGCGCCGCTACGATGATTTTTCCAAAGTGATCCCAATCCGGGCTATGCGCCCCGGCAACGTCACGTTTAAAGGCGAGATCGAACATATTTCTGGCCGCTACGCCCGGGCCCGTAAGCTCCACATCACCGAGGCGATTATTTCCGATGGCACCGGCACCGTCAAAGCTGTGTGGTTCAACCAGTCGTATCTGGCCAAAAGCTTCACTACCGGCGCGACGGTGCTCCTGAGCGGCCAGCTCAAGTTCAAAAACAACGACCTCGCCATGCAATCGCCGGCCATCGAAGCGGTGGCACCGGGCAAAGTCAGCAAAGACACCGCCCGCATTGTCCCCGTGTACCCCGAAACCGAGGGGCTTTCGAGCAAGCAACTGCGCGGTCTGGTGATGCAGCTATTGCCACTCGCGGGTACGCTGGCCGAAAGCCTGCCGGAAGAAGTGGTGGCGGCCGGTAAACTCATGCCCCTAAATAAAGCGCTTCAGGAAATTCATTTCCCCACCACCCAAACCCTTTTGAATAAAGCCCGGGCCCGCCTCACCTTTGAGCAACTCTGGTACCTGATGCTCACAAGCCTCGTTATTAAGCACGAAATTAAGACCGAGTCGGCGCCGGTGATACCGTTTAATGTCGAAACAGCGCGCGCGTTTGTGGCAGCACTCGAGTTTGAGCTCACTCCAGCGCAGAAGCGCTCGGCCTGGGAAATTTTCCAGGACCTGGGTGCGGCCTCACCGATGAACCGCCTGCTCGAAGGCGACGTGGGCTCGGGCAAAACCCTGGTAGCGGCGATGGCTGCGGTAATGACGATGACCGGCGGCTTCCAGGCAGCCCTGATGGTGCCGACCGAGGTGCTCGCGCGTCAGCACGCCGAAAAGCTCACGCCGCTGCTGGCCAAACTCGGCTTCGGCGTGGTCCTGCTCACGGGCCGGCAGCCGGCAGCGGAGCGCCAGGCCGCGAGCGCGCGCATTGCCACCGGCGAGCCCCTGCTCGTTGTGGGCACCCAGGCGCTGCTCGGCGACAAGCTCGAGCTGCCAAGCCTCGGCCTGGTCATCATCGACGAGCAGCACCGCTTCGGCGTGGCTCAGCGCACCAACCTCAAGGCCAAGGCCGGCCGCCTGCCGCACCTGCTCTCCATGACGGCCACGCCCATCCCGCGCACGCTCCAGCTCACGGTCTACGGCGACCTCGACATTTCCGTGATTGATACCCTGCCGCCGGGCCGCAAACCCATCACCACCAAAGTTCTCGACGCCAAGCACCGCGCCGAGGCCTACACCTTCATTGACGACCAGATCGCGCAAAGGCGGCAGGTGTTTGTGGTTTGCCCGCTCATCGACGATTCGCCCGAACTGGCCTTCAAGAGCGTCACTGCCGAATACGACCGGTTGCGCAAAGGCCCGTTCAAACACCGCCGGCTGGGCCTTATGCACGGCCGCCTCGCACCGGCCGAAAAACAGGCAGTGATGGACGAATTCGCGGCCGGCCGCCTCGACATGCTTGTGGCCACCACCGTCATCGAGGTGGGCATAGACGTGCCCAATGCCAGTGTGATGCTGGTGGACGGCGCCGAGCGCTTTGGTCTGGCCGCGCTGCATCAGTTGCGCGGCCGCGTTGGACGCGGCGAGCACCCTTCGTACTGCTTTTTGGTGGCCGAATCCAAAGCGCCGGACACGCTCGAGCGGCTGGGTGCACTTGAGAAATCCCAAGACGGCTTCCGTCTCGCCCAGATCGACCTGGAGCTACGCGGTCCCGGCGCAATCTACGGCCGACGTCAGCACGGCACGCTCGACGTGCAGCTGCTGGGCACCACCGACCCCAAGCTTTTGGCTCAGGTGCGCGGTGAGGCCCTCAAGTTCCTGACCGATCCGGCGGCTATGGTAAAATATCCTCACATAGCGGCTAAGGTTAACGCCTTGAAAGCCGTCACGTCGCTCGATTAAACGAAAAGGTCATCAATATGTACGCGGGGTTCATTACGCCCAAACGAACAATCAAAGCCGCTGGTATTCACCAACGGCTCGACACCGCCGCTTACAAAATGATTGCCCACTACCTTCCGGATGAAACTTTTCCGGATCTCGTCAGTATTTTAAGCTTCGAGGGCTATAACGGACCCGACGGCCTCAAGAGCAAGAATGGGCTCAAGCCGCGCGGCCTCAGCCCCGAAAGCATGCATGAAGATAACCCGAGCCACCTGTATGACCCTGTGACCGATACCGGCGAGGTGCCATTTCATATCGCCAATCATTACAAAGGCCTGGTAGCTTGCATCGAGATGGGGGACCAGGTGCGCGGCGCGTTTGAGGCAGCTTGGCTGGCACACTACATCGGCGACGGCCTCACCCCCGCCCACCACTTTCCGCTGGAAGCTAAAATTTCTGAAGCGGCCA
>DATAMV010000122.1:0-7871 GCA_036266515.1 Candidatus Saccharimonadia bacterium | reverse complement strand
ATACCGACCTTGCCGCTAGCGTTCACGTTGAGGTATGACGCCCCAAGGCTACCATTAGCTGCCGACGCCCGCACCGCCAGCAAGCTCTCAGTTGCACCGATCGTGCCACCCGAACCCGTGTCACGGTCTTGGATATCGATACCCTTACGAGTGGTGTCAGGGACAACAAGCTCTGCCGTCGTGCCACCGGTGGAAGCGGCGTAAGCCTGCTGCAATGTCGCGATGCTCGCGCCCGGACAGGCCGCAAACTTGAGCAACGTCGCCGTCGTCGAGTCGGTCTGCAAACAGTTGCTCGTCCCCGGCCCGGTTGCCGGCAAGGTTAGCGTATAGCTGGAAGCCGGGTCGCTCGACGGCCCCTGGATACCCACGGTGTGTGTACCACCTGCATTGTGGAACAACAACGTACCCGTGTTGGCAAAGCTACCCGCACCGCTCCCGGCACCAAGCTCAAGTGCCGTTGGCGTCAGCAGCGCGACAGTCTTTTCCAGACCACCAACAGCCTGTCCGGCAAGTGTACCCGTAGACTGCGCCACATTTATCCTTAGCCCCGACGCCGAAACCGGAGTCATACTCACACCAATATCACCGTTAAGTGTGCCACTCCGCCAGGTCTCATTGCTACCGTTGTAATAGAGCCCCCACATCAAACTCGACGTTGCGGTCATTGAGAGATCTGCATTCGGGGATAATGTCGTAGAAGTGTTGTTCGCGCCGATGAAGAATTGGTCATTAACCGTTGTCGGCCCGCTAAACGCCGATGGGCCACCCACGTTCAGGTTTCCACCGACGTTCAAGGTGTCCGCCACTGAGGCTGAGGCCGAATCAGTGGTAGTCGGCGTTGCCGAATCCACCGACAAGTCATCAACCCAAAACGTCTGGGTAACGTTACCGTCTCCACCAATTTGGAATTCGGTGAGATTCGAAGCCACACCGGCATTCGCGGTCGAAGTCGTCAGGATTGACGTGCCGTCATACCACAAGGTGTAGGCGCCGGCGGCAGTATTCTTAAGCCCATTGCTCGTTAGCTCAATCTTATGGAAGCCGTTTAAGCCCATTGTTTGGGCGCTGTTGTTAGTAGCCGCCGTGCCATACTTCACACCGAGCAGGCCCGTGGTGCTACGCACCACTTGGATCTCGTGACCGGCTCCATTCTGGCCGTCAGAGAAGTAGAACAAAACCGTGTCGTTGGCCGAGGGGTTGTTGGTGGCGTAGAAGTAACCGCGCAGGTACATGTTCGCATACCCAGCCGCATTATCTGGCGTCGTCCAAAATGCGTTCACCGTCGAAGCCGCAGCTGCTACCTTGAGCGCCTCGCGGCCCGTCCGCACATGTGCCGTGTCAATCGTGGTACCGTTGGCACCATTGAGGTTCCAAGACGCCATATTGCCCGACTCAAACCCATCTGTAAACAAGTGCGTGGGGTTCGAGGCGCCGATCGTGAGGTCGCCCGTCTGGCTAAAGGTCGCCAGCAGCGCCGAGCTAGAACTCTGCAACTGCAGCAAATCAGCACCGGCTCCCGGTGTCGCACCGCCCTTAATAATCGCCACCGGTTGAGTAGCGCTGGCCGTGTTCTGGCTCACCAAAAGGCCAACATTCGATACCGCGTTGCTACTAACCGTCAGCGCAGTCCCAGAGCCAGCACTTGGTCCAGTAATGGTTGTTGCACCGGCATTTGTAACGGTCAGCACATCATTAACGTTGTTGTTCAGGTCGAGCAGGTTCCCCGCCCAAGTGTTCTTGGAGTTTACCTGGATGCCAATCTGCGTCGAAGCTGTGGTGCTGCGGGTACTGTCGACCATCAGGCCGTAGTTGGTGTTGGTGCTACCGGTGCTCGTATCCACCACGTAAATTACGCTGCCGTAGGTGGTGTTGGTACCGCTGGTGGTCTGGACTAGTTCCGTGTTGTTCGAGTTTACACCGCTACCCGTAGTCGATTGGGCAATACACAGCCGCCCTTGCCCCACACCACCAGCACATTGCCCTACCTGCCCGACCGTCACCCGGCTGTTCGTGGTGTCCGCCGTAAAGAGCTGCGAGGTCAGGCTCGCCACTTGGATGGCCGCCGCGTTACCGCTGGTAGTTGTGTCATAGGGAACGAGGATTGAACCACTACTCGTCAAGCCAGTCGACTGCGCAAAGCCGTTGTTGTCTGAGCTCGACCGGGTGTATACGCCCGGCGCGCTCGAAAGCTGCAGCTGGGCGCCCCACCCGAAGATCGTGGCAGTTGAGCCGTTACCCGGGAGGATCGACACCTTCACGGTCGCCACCGCGCTCGTCACGGTAGTGGTCACGCTAAACCGCTGCCACGTGTTGGAGTTTGGCGTTACCGCCGTGGCGCTACAGGTGTTTGGCGTACCACCACCCGTCACGAAGATACACAGTCCCGTCGTGGCCGCACCTGATGATTGCTTGAGCCACACACTAAAGGTGTAAGTACCAGCCGTGGTCGTCGTAAATGTCTGCGTAATATTGGTGCTACCCGTACCGGCAATGCGCTCAGCCGAGGTCACGCCGTTTGGAGCGGCCGTGTTGTCAGCCGTAATAGTAAGCGTACCGGTGCGAGCCCAAGGCTGGCTACCGGCCTGGTTGTCGAGCGCTTCACTGTTGAGCAACAAGTTGCCAATGATACCAATGCCGCCGTAGGGCGAGTTGAGGGAGCCCAGAGTTTCCTGGTTGCCATTCACGTCGGCCCGAAGCAAGTTCATACCGTTCACGTCTTGCAGCTCGAGCAGATCGCCCGTGGAACTCGTGTTGGCCTTGCTCACGAATACCGCCGCCGTGCCGCTGGCCGCGCTCTGGAGCTGGCCGCCAATGCTGCCGGCCGCGCCGCTCAGGATATTGAAGTTGCCCGGGGATTGCTGGGTGGTCTGGTTCGAGATGTAGTTACAAGTACCACTACAGACCGGAATATCGGCCGGCTGAATAGTGCTGTCGCTATACTGCGTGCCGTCACCGCGCAGGTAATGGCCACCTGTTGCTGCCCCGCCGTTGATCTGGAAACCCGTCTTGGCCGAAACAATGCCGGCACCAGCGCCACTATTGGTCACCAAGAGCTTCGTGGTAGCCGCATCGCTAAGGTCAAACGTGAGGTTGCCGCTGGCAGTTCGCTGGATCTGCGTGTCATTGGCCGCAATGCCTAGTGTGTTCGAGGCCGAGTCTAGAATCAGGTTACCGGTGTTGTTGGTAATGGTCGCGCTCGTGCTCTGGTCCGAGAGGTTAAGGATGAGCGCCCCCGAATCCGACGCTAGCGTAAGGGTGCCATTCGTGCTGTTGGCGATGCTCTCATTATTCTGGAGCTTGATTTCCGTACCGATTGCGCCGCTAAACAGCAAGCCGGTGCTGAGCGTGCCCGCCGACCGCGAGATCTGGATCCCGTTCGAAAGCGTGCCGGAGCCAGTCATGGCCACCGAAAGGCCGTTTGTACCCGTGGTGGCATCGGATTTCGTTACCGCAATGTCTACCCCATCCGCTGCCTGCGACTGGTTCACGGCCACGGCCGTGGCGGCCCCGCTCGTGCCAGTGTTGCCGTTTACCGTCAAACCCGTCACGGCCGTCGCGTTTACGTTCGGCGAAATCGTGTTCTGGGCCGTGCTGGTGGGGGCCTGCAAGATACAGCTGGTGCAGGTATTGGCGCTAGCCGCCTGGAGAGCGTACACCGCCGAAGCCAACCGCCGCATCGGCAGCATTTCGCCGTCGTACGTAGGAGTGTTAGAAACTGCAGTGCCACCCACGTCCATGGAAAGCCAGAGTGTGTCCCAGTTGAAGTTCACGCCTGCGTTCGCGGTACCTTGGCAAGAGCCGTTCGTGGTCAAGCCACAAAAACTTCCCAGGTTCACCGAGAAGTAACCGTTTTTAACCACAACGCCCGCTGAGCTACCCGTTGCTACCGAGTTCTGCCACAACTCCTGCCACTTGATTGCACCGACCGGGCTGCCTGTAGTGTCCCCAAGGCTTGCGCCATCACCATCTTGGTAAATCTTAAAGCGCATGTTGTAGTTGCCGTCGGCTACTACCGCCCCGGCTGCGTTCAAAAGCCGTCCCTGAAAGTTAATTGTCTGGTTTATGCCGGCAGCAGACGCGTGGGCTGCTTGAGGAGATAGCCCAGCCGCCCCAACTAGAACAAGCCCTGCGCCAAAAAGCGCCAGAGCTGAACGTGAGATTAAAGTTCGGACGCGGCTTGCAGAAAACCTGGTAACTTTCACCCTCACGAGGAAACACTAATTATGCTTATGATTCTACGCGATTATATCTCGTAGCACAAGCTTTTTGAGGGCCATCTAGAATGTAAAAGCGGCCGGAAAACGGCCACTTTTACAACCTTTTTTATTTGTCTGAAATTACCTTATGCGAATGTCATTGCCCTTACTAAACACCACCGACACGTGATACAAAGCCGTGGCCGTGGCTGGATCTGCATCCGGCGCATAAATGTTAAGCGCAAATGTATCAGGCTGGTTGGTGCTCAATTGGTCTCCATCGACAGCTGTTACCGTAAACGGATTAACGGTTGTAGTCCCGTCAATCGCGAGATTTACGCTGCCGTTAAACCTGGCGCGAGAGTTGCCGGTCTGGTCGATTATCAACTGGTTGATGGCCGAGCTTACCAAGCTCACCACATGGCAATTCTGCGGGTGCGGAGTCCCACAGTTAGTCCCGGTAGTGTAGTTCAAATGGAATTCATTAGCCGGATCTAACTGACCGCCGGCCAGCCAATCTACGGTGAAGCCAAAATCAGCACTTCCCACCAGACTCGAGCTTAGGAACGGCAGCACATCAGATGAGGGATTAGGCGAAAAGCCATGTTGGTTCTTCCCTGTCACGCCAGTAATAGTCGGATCGTAAACCACGAGTTGTGAGTGCAGTACGCTACTCCAATTGCCTGCCGCATCCCGTGACCGAACGCCCACGTCGTAGACGCCGGTGGCAAGCCCAGCCCCAAATGTGGCCGAAAGGCTGCCCCCTGCAAAGCTCATCGTCACACCATTGCCCTCACCCGGATCAGTGTCAATAAAGTATTCACCACCGGCCACTCCACTTAGCGCATCCGCCGCCGGCACCGTTATGGTGGTATTAACCGGCGCCTGTAGCGTACCCACCGGCTTTGGGTTCGCTGACCAAGTTGCCGCCCCCACCGTTGGAATGGTCTTATCCACACGCACGGTCACCGTCACGGTCGCGCTATTGCCCGCATTGTCCACCGCGGTCCCAGTCACTGTTTGGTTGTTGCCCTCACTCGCAAATGTCACCGGCGAGGTACAGCTCGCAACTCCGCTCAGGGCGTCGGCACAGGTAAACGTTACCGTCACATTGCCCTTGTTCCACCCCGCACCGTTGGCGGACGGCGCCAACGAGTAGCTAATGGTCGGCTTAGTCGCATCGTACATGACAACAAACGCGGCCGAGCTCATGCTCGCCACATCCTGCGCATTCACTGACTGCACCGTGTAACTGTAGCTCCCGCTCACACTTAGCGCCGAGTCAACGAAGTTCGGGTCGGTCGTTATCCCAACCTGCGCCCCATCCCGGAACACCCGGTAATTCACTGCCCCATTAACTGGGTTCCACGCCAATGCCGGCGCGTTGCTCGTCGGCGTCACGGCCGACAGGCCCATCGGGGCATCGGGAATTTGCGGCTGTGGCTGGAACAAAATCGTAATGTCCCCGCTCACGGTTAAGGGCGCCGGCAAACAGATGACAGTATTCGGCCCATAGGTGCAGAGGTTGCCGTTCTGGCTCGTAGCTCCATCCTGCTGGCCAAAGGTAGTAGTAACCGGAACCATGAAATGGACGAGGCCACTGCCATCAGTAGTGTAGCCACTGGTTTCCCAGGGGTTGTTGGAAGAAACAAGAGAGGTTGTGCCAATCACAAGGTGACTGCCGGTTGGAGAGAAACTGGGGCGAGACGTCACGCTAGCGTTAATAACTGGGTTCCCCAAGCTGTCCTTCACCAACACGGTCACGGTAGCCATGGAAGGGAGATACACATCTTGCGCCACCGCATCGCCTGCTGTCAGGTCATTCGTAATCGCAACAGGCAGCGTACTCGGACTGTAGACAAACTTACCAATCGTTGCCGCATTGGTAGCATTAACAGTACTAACCTGGACGAGTCCATAAACCCCAGCGGGCAGCTGCATCGAATAATGCCCACTGTTGTCTGAGGTACCAGTACCGCCAATCGAGTTGTCGGCCACATTGTAGGAAACTTGGACACCACCGACCGGGTTGCCAGCCGCATCCCGGACCGTACCAGAAAGCTGGTGAATAACGGGTGTAAACTGAACGCTCAGCACCTGGTCGGTAAACACCGTAAAATTATTGAAAACAACCGGGTTATAGGCGCCTCCAGCCAGCACAAAGTGGAAATCATACGTCCCGGGATCCACATCTAGCTGGTATGAGCCGTCAGCCGCAGTAAAGCTAGGACCAAAGTCCACAGTCGTGCCGCCCGGATCAGTCGCGGTTACACTCACGTTCTGCACACCCGAGCCACTCTGGTTTGTAACTGTACCTGTCACATGCACACTAGCCGCCTCAGCCGCCGCCGCGCCCAAACCAAACAGTGCGAACAAAACAGCCAACAGACCAGGGCCTGCTAGCCGTAACATGAACCTACCAATGGCATTGCCTACCATAACCCGGCCCTCCAATTGTTAGCTTTATTATGCGCTTGCCGCGTCCGTACGCGTCAAGCCCAGCTGACAAAACTCACTGCAAAACCAAGTGCCGACGGCGCAGTTTGTGCAACTCCCGGCGCTCGCCCAGCCAGAAAAACACAACCATCAAAAACGCCAAGACGAGCAGCGGCCAAGCGGCCAGCAAAAACCCGCCCAAAGCCCCCGGCCCGTTGCCACCGGTGGTGCCGTATGAACTAAGCGGTCCGTTCACCACAGTCACGAGCTGCAGCAGGGCACTATTGCCCACCGAATCCGTCACGCGCACAATCACCCGGAACGTTCCGGCGCGCGTGTAGGTATGCGTGCCCGTGACCGCCCCGTCCGTTGCCTGGCTGGAAAGGCCCGTGTTGCCGTCGCCGTAATCCCAGCTCACCGCGTACGGCGCCACGCCGCCCACGATCGACACAGTGCGGCTCAGGCTCTGATTGGGATCTGTACCCACCACACTTGTCGCCGACTCCAAAAACATTTGCCGTCCGGCGCTCACCGAGCCGGTCCCAGCCGCCACATCATAAAACACTGTCACGGGCAGCGAATCCGGTCCATATTGCCCGAGCGCATCACTCACCCGCGCCACCAGTGTGTTTAGGCCATAAAACAGATCTACGAGCAATGAAAACGTCCCGTCATCCTGGCACGCTACCACCCCGCCAAACACGTCATTTTTCTCAATGGTCACAAATGTATTCTTGGGGCACGTCCCCGAAACCGTAATGGGGCTCACCTGCGTATGCGTGCCCGAAGGCGGATTCACAATCACCGCGCCCGTGGTCGGCGGCGGCCCGTTCACCCGGCCGGTCAGACCCACCGACCCCGACTGGGGGTTCACCGCAGGTGGTGCAGCTTGGGCCGCCAGGCTCGCGCCCAGCAAGAGCACCGCCGCTACCACCACCATGAAAAACAAGATGGCATATGAGGTGTGGTGACGCGGTCTAATTTTTCCGGTGTGTTCTATCTTTAACATTTTTTTGTTTTTGGACGGTTATGCCGTCATTTTAGCATAAGCTTGTTATTTGCGCAGCTTAGCGGCGCTTGCGGGCTTGGGCGATGATGTGCTCGTTGTAGCGCTGGAGACCCTTGCGCAGGAGGAAGATCAGTACCGCGGCCCCCACGAGCACGAGCAGTATCAGCTTCCACGGAATCACCCAGAAGCCAAGCGAACCCGTGAGGACCTTGCCAGTTGAGTAATTTAGC
>DATAMV010000121.1:0-2278 GCA_036266515.1 Candidatus Saccharimonadia bacterium | reverse complement strand
CCCCACCCAAACTTCCGGGAAATCCTCTTTGTAAAGCCAACGGACGATATGAAAGCACTGTGGGAGGGCGCCGGCTTCACCCAGGCCGAAGCGTCCAAGCGTTCGGGTGTCAAAACCGTCATGTGGCTGTATGAACTGCCGGGTGTGCTCGATCGGCTCGTGGCCCGTTATGAGGTAATTTATACCAATGCGCCCGCCACCGTTGAGTCCGGGCCCCTCGCCCCCCCCGCCCGCCGCACGCGCTGGCTACGCCGCAAGCTACCCACGCATCAACTGCGCTCGGCCGTTAATATTCTCGGCGACCTGCGCACGGTGAAAGCGCCTGAGGAGGTCGAAAACCTGCGGCGCGCCATTGATATTACCGGCCAGGGCCTGGAAAAGGCTTGGGCCGCTATGCGCCCCGGGATGCCGGAATACGCGCTCGAGGCCGAATTCACCGCCGAATACATTCGCCAGGGGGCGACCGGCCCCGGCTTCACGCCGATTGTGGCCACCGGCAAAAACGCTACCGTCATTCATGCCGTCGCCGGGGCCACCAAAGTGGCCAAAGACGACCTGGTACTATTCGACGTGAGCGCCGAGTTTGGCTACTACGCCGCCGACATCAGCCGCACCGTGCCGGCAACCGGCCAATTCACCAAGCGCCAGCGGGCAGTCTACGAGGCTGTTTATCGCGCTCAGCAAGCCGGTTTTGCACTGCACAAACCCGGCGCTTCCGTCATCGATATCGACCACGCTATGCGCGGTCAATTACTTCAGGAATTGGTCGGCTTGGAACTCATTACCCAGGTCGAGGCCACCGGCAAGAACGCCGACGAGCATTTGCACAAATATTACCCGCATATTTCGCACCACCTGGGACTCGATGTCCACGACTCCGGCAGCCCGCGCCTCGCGTTCGAACCCGGCATGGTCGTCACCTGCGAACCAGGCCTCTACATCCCCGAAGAGGGGATAGGAGTGCGCTTAGAGGACGACATTCTCATTACCGAAACCGGTCATGAGGTGCTCTCAAGCGGCATACCCAGCGAGCCCGATGAGGTCGAGAAATTAATCCAAAAGCTGCAGGCATGAGCGGTGGCCACCAGCTGCAAAAAGCCCTGCGCCGGGCCGCATCCCGCGACCGCAAGCGCACGCCCCGCATGAAGATCTCGGGACGCGGAGTCTTTGTACTCAAGAAGCTGCTACGCAAAGCCGGATGAGCTTTATTGTGTTATAGAAAAAAAGTTATATAGCATTATTATTGCCAACCGCAACGCTCGCTGCGCATTAGCGAGTTCACGGCCACCGACCCGAGCACTAGCGCAAAGCAGCAAGTGCGCCGCCGCGCAAATAGCCGCCGACCCTAATTTGTGGTACGATATCTAGGTCATGATTCGTAAATTCGCCTTGCGCGTACTCGTTAACTTCCTCGGTCTGTGGGCCGCGGCCGAGTTAATGACCGGCAGTATCGACTACAACGACAAGCTGCGCGTACTCGTGATCGCCGCGCTCATTTTCTCAGTTGTTAACGCCGTGATTCGGCCGCTCGTGATTATTCTGTCACTACCGGCCATTGTGCTGACACTTGGGCTGTTTACGCTAATCATCAATGCCCTCATGCTGTACCTCGTGACCAAGATCTACCCCAGCTTTCACCTGCGCTCCTTCTGGACAGCAGTGATTGCGACCATTATTATCTGGGTGGTCAATTATCTGCTAACCGAGCTTCTGGAGCCCAAAAAACGTGCGAAATCTGTTTAACGCCATCACCATTATTTCAGCCATCATGATGATGCTGTTCATTCTCATTCAAAGCCGTGGCCAAAGCCTGGGCGCGACCTTTGGTGGCGACACCAACTATTACCGCTCAAGACGCGGAGCTGAAGCCGTCGTCTTCAATGCCACCATTATCTTTGCTGTCTTATTTGTTTTATCGGTAATCTTCAGCATTCTCCTCAAGAAGTAATGTTTAGTTACCTGCGGTTCCGCTACCGGCGGATGCTTCGCCGGATGCGCCGGACCAGCTTGCTGGCTCGCAAGGCTATCACCCAATACGTCGACCGCCATATCTGGGGCAAATGGCACCAGGTACGCGTGGTGCGACGGTTTTTGGTGCTCTGGGGTGTTGTAACGGTGGCGAGTGGCGTCGGTGTGCTGCAGCAAGTGGGCGCGCTGGGCGGGATGGCGCAGGTGGCTGTCCCAGTTTCGGGTGGTACGTACAGCGAAGCGGCCGTTGGCACCGTGAGTAACCTAAATCCAATCTTGCCCGAATCAACCGCGGCCAGCGACATCGACC
>DATAMV010000120.1:0-9967 GCA_036266515.1 Candidatus Saccharimonadia bacterium | reverse complement strand
GTCCCTTTGATGGTGCGCCGGCTTGCAACGAAGCTGGCTCCCAGGATTGCTACTACCGCAGCGGCTTCGGCCAGAAAGAACAGGATGGGGTTGTGTATTTGAAGACCCCATAGCGCAATGCCCGGCGTGGCAAGCAGGAGCGCAATCAGACTGTAGCGCAGGGACAGATTGTAGCGGACGGATCGCTGCGGGTCGAAGCACTTAAAGTAGCCTTCGATGCTTGTGAGAAGCACCACATATACGATGACGACCGCGCCGATGGAGGCGGTGTCGATGCTGTGGCGAGAGAGAAGAAGCCAAAGTAGTCCCAAATAGGGAATGTTTAGGAGAACACCAAAGAGGGTGAATTGTTTGAGACGAGGGGTCATTCTTTATTCCTTTCGATGAGATTTTTGATGAGGGGTTGGTAAAAAATGGGGCGGACGTTGCGGCTGAGGAACTGCTCTAGAACCTGTGCGCCTATGGGGCTGAGATTGTAAATCTTGAGGTCGGGGCCGTTGCCGCGGGTAGCAGTGAAGCTCACTAGCTCGGTGTCGTAGTAGCGGCGCAGAGCCCGGTACATGCTTTTGTCATCTGCTGAGAGTGTGCCGCCGGTGGCGTCGGTGATGAAGGCTTTGATCTCGGCCATATGCTTAGGACCATGCTTAAGGGCCAGCATAATCCAGAGGGTGAGCTGTCCGTGCTTATAGACATCTTCCCAGCCGGTTAGGAGCTTTTCGATGTAACTTGTATCTGAATTCATAGGCTTTCTTAGTTGTATACCGGCAGTATACTACCTTCGGTATAGTATGTCAACTGAAAAATCCGCCACAGCATAACGTGGGGCGGATTTGGTATTCAATAATTGCAGGTGGGACCTGCCCACCGCACTTTCGTGCTCGCCCGCGGCCATTACGCGGGGTTACCCTTGCGGGAGTGGACAGGTTTTGGATCAGATGGCTGCTGGTCTTAGCTCAACGCTTGGCGGATGATTCCCCTGAGCGTCTCGACGACCCATTTGAGCGCGAGGTCGAGCTGTGCATTGCCCAGGAGTTCATCAGCGTCGCGCCACATGCCTTCGGCGTTGCCGTAACCTTCACCGAGGACAAATGTGTCCGCCTCAGCTATGGTCACGCCCAAGGCTACCACTGTTGCGGCCTCGTCGCGTGGAACAAGGTCCGGGACCTCGGGGGTGCCGAGGTCGACGTACCCTTGCAGACGACAGTCGCCTATCGGAATCAGGTGCTGCCGCTTGATGGTATCGACACCGAGGTACCTCTGGCAGAGGTCCTCGATCTCGTCACCGAGCGTGGCACCTGGGGTGCCTTCGTCGCCGATCATCCACACCGTGTCCTCGCCGTGAGACGGCAAGAGCATCGACAGTTGGCGGCTGTCGCGGTGGTAGATGAACGGAACGACGTAGGTCATCCCAATCCGATAGAAGCGGTAGGAGCGTCTTCTCCCCTCCCTGCCGAGCAGCTGGCCGCTGCCGACAAGGGTATCGAAGGGGCGCCCCCTGTGTGTGAATGCTGGCATTAGGAACCCTCCAGGGGCCCTGTATGTCAGCGGCTGATCAGCACCAGTCATGCGGTCTCCTATGCATGCCGGGCCGCTCCTTCAGGAGCGGCTGATCCAAAAACCACCCGGGCTTACGTCCGGACGGCTTATATATTAAAGCATAAAATTAGTATTTTATCAATGGTAAGAACGGAGGAGGCTAGAGGTCGAGTTCCAGGCTGATCGGGCAATGGTCTGAGCCCATAACGGCCGGGTGGATGTCGGCGGCTTTTACTTTGTCTTTGAGGCTCGCACTGACCAAGAAGTAATCAATGCGCCAGCCGACGTTGTTGGCGCGGGCATTACCGAAATGCGCCCACCAGGTGTAGAAACCGTTACCTTGTTTAAAGAGACGAAGTGTATCGATGAAGCCGGCGTCGACGAACTTCTGAAAGCCCTCGCGTTCCTCGGCGGTGTAGCCTTTTTTGCCCTCGTTGGGTTTGGGCCGCGCGAGGTCGTCCGGGGTGTGAGCGACATTGAGGTCGCCGCAGAAGACCACCGGTTTGGCAATGCCTGTGCCGCCATCCAGCGAGAAGGTACCCGCTTCCAGGCCTTGGCAATACTCCAGGAAGGCCGGGTCCCAATGCTTATGACGCAGAGGAATCCGCGACAGATCGTCTTTGGCATTGGGTGTATAGACGGTTACAAGATAGAATCCCGGAAATTCGGCAGTGAGGACGCGACCTTCGGTATTGGGATCGCCGTAACCGTCGTCGGTCATATCGTACTTTTTCTTGATGGCTTCGGGTAGGCCGTTTGAGGTGGTTATGGGCTCGGTCTTGCTGAAAATGGCGGTGCCGGAGTAGCCTGGCCGCTCGGAATTGTTCCAGAACTGATGGTAGGCGGGTAATTCGATATCGGTGTGATCGGCGCCAGTCTTGGTTTCTTGGAGGCACAGCACGTCGGGGCTCTCGGCCGAGATGAGCGGGGCGAGGGAGTCTTTGCGAAGGACGGCGCGGATGCCGTTGACGTTCCAGGAGATGAGTTTCATGCGGCTATTGTACCTCAATGCGCGAAGCCGCCTACCAGGCGGCTTCGCGCATTGAGCTGCGAAGCTACCTGGTAGGCGTGGGGTGCGGAGGTCGTCCGCACTAGAAATTGAGGGTGGGTCCTGCGATGAACACGAGGATGCACAACGCGATGAACAACACCCCGGCGATGGTCAGGTCGTTACGACACTGGCGCTTGGTGCGCCCGCGGCCCCGCAAGAAGGGGTAGATGCCGGCCAGAACGACGACAAAGCCGAGGGCGAACAGGGGGAACACCACGGCGTTGACGGTCGTGATGCCGGCGCCGTTCATGCCCAGCGCGATGCTGATGATGAGGGCGATGACGCCGAGGCTGCCACCGATCACGAAGCAGATCCAACCGGCGCGGAGCCGGTGAAGCTGCTGGCGCTCGGTGAGGTCGCTACTGTCCAGACGACGCTTCAAGAGAGTCTCCAATGCACCAGATGTAGGGAACTACTGACTATATATATTGTAACAGCTTATGCTTGTAAAAGCAAGTTTCGGCTCCTCTCTAGCGCTTAGAGTACAATGAGGGCGAAAGGACTTATCTCGATGATTCGAAGAATTGTGAAAGCCGTTGTCCCGAAGCAATTATTCAAACAGGTAATGCCGGCTGGGCATTTGGTAGAGGCGGCGTTGTATAACGCCAAAAATGGATTTCCAACGCAGGGATTGAAGGTGATCGGGGTTACGGGTACGAACGGAAAGACTACAACCGTAATGATGATTCACCGCATGCTGCACGAGGCGGGCTACAAGGTGGGCATGATGAGCACGGTGGCGTACGGGGTGGGGGCGGACATTAAGCCGCAGATGAAGCATATGACGACTTCGAGCGCGCCGGTGGTATTTGGCCGGATGAAGGCGATGCGGGCGAAAGGGATCGAATGGCTGGTGCTCGAGGTGACGAGCCATGCGCTGCATCAGAACCGGGTATGGGGTGTGCCATTTAGCGTAGCCGTTGTGACGAACTTAACTCATGAGCACCTGAGCTATCACGGGACGTTTGAGAATTACCGCAAGGCTAAGCGCAAACTCTTCCAGATGACTGATGCCAACATGAACGGTCTGCGGACTGGCTTTGTGAATGCCGACGACCCGGAGGTGGCTGTATTCGCAACAGATATTTCGTACCCGGTGATGTATGGCGTGGATAAGGGGGAGCTGCGGGCGAGTAATGTGAAGCTGAGCTCGGACGGGGTGAGTTACACGGCCACTCATGGCGACAAGACGTACCAGATCAAAACCCAGCTGCCGGGCAGCTTTAACGTTTATAACTCGCTGGCGGCCGTGGGCGTGGGTGAGGCTCTGGGTCTTTCGCCCGAGCAGATTGAAAAGGGCATTGCCGCGCTGGAGGGCGTAGAGGGCCGGATGAACCGGATCGATGAAGGCCAGGATTTCACTGTAATTGTAGACTACGCTCATTCACCCGACAGCTTTGACAAGCTGTTTGCCGACCTGAGGCCGGTGGTGAAGGGTAAACTCATCGCGGTATTTGGGTCGCAGGGCAGCACCGGCGACGTAGCCAAACGCGGGATTCAAGGAAAGCTGGCCGGCCAATACGCCGATGAGGTGGTGCTGACTGAAGAGGACGACCGGGGCGAGGACGGGGAGGGTATTCTCAAGGAGATTGCTGGCGGTGCTGAAGCGGCCGGCAAGGTGCGCGACAAAGATTTGTTTCTGGTACATGACCGCACCGAGGCGATTGAATTCGCCATGGGCCGGGCCAAGGCTGGCGACACGGTGATCTTGCTCGGCAAGGGCCACGAGAAGACCATCCAGCGGGCCGACGTGGAGGAGCCGTGGGACGAGGCCGGCGCTGCGCGGGCGGCGCTCAAGAAGCGGTCTTCCAGATAGGACCATTTGGAATTAAGCAGTAATTTGGGATAAACTTAAAGCTATGAATATTACAGAATCTATCTTTAAGGCGTACGACATCCGGGGCTTGGTGGGCACAGAACTAACGCCGGATTTGGCTGAAGCAATTGGTAAAGCGAGCGCCGACTGGTTTCCTCAAGACGGCGTGGTGGCGGTAGGCTATGACATGCGGGCCGATTCGCAAGGGTTGGCCGACCGTGTGAAGGAGGGCCTCACAAAGCAGGGCCGCGACGTGATGGATATTGGGCAGGTTACGAGCGACATGATCTATTTTGCTGTCGGTCGGTATGATCTAGCAGGCGGCATCATGGTGACGGCCAGCCACAATCCAGGTAAATACAACGGCATTAAGATCTACCGCGACCAAGTGACCGCAGTGGGGCTGGATTCAGGTCTGGCCGAAATTCGTGACGCGATTGTGGCGGACAAGTTTAAGGCGCCGGCCGCCAAGGCTGGCAGCATTACGCCCAAGGACATCGTAGACGAATGGGTGGAGCATTGCCTCAGTTTTGTGACCACACCGCTCGAGCCTTACCATATTGCGATCGATGCCGGTAACGGCATGGCCGGGGCAATTTTGCCGGCAATTCAAAGAAAATTGCCGCTCCACGTAGAAGAAATGTACTACGAGCTCGATGGGTCGTTCCCGAACCACGAGGCCAACCCTATGAAGCATGAGAACCTGGCCGACTTGATAAAGGCGGTGAAAGATGGGGGCTTGGACTTTGGCGTGGCGTTTGACGGCGACGGCGACCGGGCCGGCTTGGTGGACGATCTAGGCCGCCCGGTAGACGGCAGCGTGCTGATTGCCATGGTGGCTAAGCATTACCTTGAGCTCTATCCGGGCTCAGAAGTAGTGCACGAAGTGCGTACGAGCCGAGCTACGCGTGAGCTCATTAAAGAATGGGGTGGCAAGCCGGTGCGGACTAAGGCCGGACGGGTCAATATTGGACCAGTCATGCTCAAGGACGACGCGCCCTTTGGCGGTGAAACCACGGGGCATTTGTTCTTCAAGGAAAACTTCTTCACGGATTCGGGTTTGATCGGTGCGCTCGTGGCTATGGTGGCCCTGACGGAGAGCGGCAAGAAGTTAAGCGAACTGGTGGACGAGTACCGTCGCTACGTGATGCCGGCTGAGCAGAACTTCGAGGTGGAGGACGCCAAGGCAGTGCTCGCGCGGCTTAAGGATGCCTTTGCGGATGGTGAGCAGGATGAGCTCGACGGCCTCACGGTAAATTACCCGGACTGGTGGTTTAACTTGCGAATGAGTAACACCGAGCCGGTGGTGCGTCTAAACATTGAGGCTAAGGATCAGGCCATTCTCGACGAACAGCGCAAGCGCGTAGTGGATGTAATCACGAATGCCTAGCCTGCGCGATAGCCTTACGTACGAACCGGTAGAGCTCGGGTTTGGCACTTCGGGACTGCGAGCGCTAGTGACAGCAATGACTGACCTTGAGTGCTACATTAATGCGCTCGGTTTTTTGGAGTACTTAGCCGGAGGTGAGTTTGTGAAGCCAGGTGCCACAGTGTATTTGGCGGGTGATTTGCGCGACAGTACGCCGCGGATTACGCGTTCAATGCTGGCAGCGATCCGCGATGCGGGCAATGAGGTTGAGTATTTGGGCCTCGTGCCCACGCCGGCGCTGGCGTTGCGGTCCCTGGGCCAGGGTGGTCCGGGGATCATGGTGACCGGCAGCCACATTCCGGCCGACCGCAACGGTATCAAATTTTACAAACCGGACAGCGAGGTGTTGAAGGCCGATGAGGCCGGGATTAAGGCGGCGGTGGCCAAAGTGCGGGCGCGGATTTATGCCGAAGACACTGCCGACTCGATGTTTGGGATGGATGGGATGCTCAAGGACGCGCCCGAATTGCCCGGGATTAAGCCGGAAGGGCAGAAGGCGTATTTGGACCGGTACGCGAAATTTTTTGGCCCAGAGCGGCTGAAGGGCAAGCAGCTGGTGTTTTATCAGCATTCGGCGGTGGGCCGCGACATGCTGGTCGAGTTGCTGGAGCGCATTGGCGCCCAGGTGAAGCCGGTGGGCCGGTCTGATGTGTTTGTGCCAATTGATACCGAAGACGTGACGGTTGAGCACCAGGAATACTTCCGCAAGGTTGCCAAGGAAAATCCGGGTATGTTTGCGATGGTATCCACCGACGGTGACAGCGACCGGCCGTTCGTGATCGACGAGACCGGCGAGTTCCACCGCGGCGACGTGCTGGGTGCGGTAGTAGCGCGCTGGCTGGGGGCCGACGCTGCGGCCTTCCCGGTGAGCACGAGTGACGCGGTGACTCAGCTGCTCGATGAGGAGCATGTGTCGTGGACGGCTACCAAGATCGGCTCACCGTACGTGATCGACGCGATGAATGCCGAGGCAGCCGCGGGCAAGAAGGCGGTGGTAGGCTGGGAGGTGAACGGCGGCTTCCTCACAGCGTCTACGCTTGAGATTGGCGGCGAGGCGTTGACCCCGCTGCCCACGCGCGATGCCATCTTCCCGATTATCGTGGCGCTTTCGGCCGCGATGGATGCCGGTGTGAGCGTAGCGAAGCTATTCGCGCGGCTGCCGCAGCGGTTTACGCAGGCTGGTCTCATCGACAACTTCCCGCCCGAGATTTCGAAGGCCATCCTGGCCTCGGATGTGGCACCGTACTTTACGCCCGAGCAGGGCTTTGGCAAGATCCGTGACATCAACCGGCTGGACGGCCTGCGGCTGTTCTTTGATAACGGCGAGATCGCACATCTGCGGCCCTCGGGCAACGCGCCTCAGCTTCGCATTTACAGCGTGGCCGACACTCAGGAGCGGGCTGATGAAATCGTGGAGATGGCCTTGGCTGAGCCGGATGGTATCTTGCGGCGGATGGAAAAAGACCTAGGTTAAGGGGGGTATAGCCGACATGATTGAAGCGGGTACGTCTGGAGACGGAGGAGAATTTCATCCGGCTGTGCCGGATTTGGAGCCGGCCACTGCGGAAGGGGAGTCCGCGGGCATATCTGTTCTGGAACTTCGTGTCGGGGATGAGATTCTTATGAACGGTCGCCGGTACCGGGTTGATGTGGCGCCCAATCCCGCCGCTAAGGGGGTAAATGGGATTGAAGCAACGCTTCTCGATAAGGATGAACATTTGCCCAAGACGCGAACCATTGGACTAGCGCCGGGTGCGAAGATTAAGCTGGTGCGTCGGACTGCGTCAGAAGCTCCAGCGGAGGAAAAACCCGCGGAAATAGCGGAAACCGTAGCCGAGGGAAAGCCCGCTGCTGACATCAAGGAGGGTGATAAGTTCCGTCTCCCTCACGCGACAAACCCATACATTGCCAAGGGCGATGCGAAATCCGTGGAGGATGATTGGGTGTTAGTGCCTGTAATGCTTGAAGGAGCAACGGGCAACCCAGTATCTGTGCGTATTCAGGCAAATGTGATGGTGACGCTCGAGTCTTAGCGGGACTTGACTCTAAAAATCCATAGCGCTACGCTTTTTGTGCTAGCACTCTAGCATTACGAGTGCTAAACTAAACTTTATCGTGATTAACTCTTAGAAGGAGCAGAGCATGGCGCTACAACCGCTTGCAGACCGCATAGTTGCCCGCCCCGTGGAGGCTGAGACGAAGACGGCTTCCGGTATTTTATTGCCGGATCAGGCCAAGGAAAAGACTCAGACCGCTATGGTATTGGCCGTGGGTAAGGACGTTAAGGAAGTGAAAGTGGGTGATAAGATCGTTCACTCGGAGTACGGCCCCAACCGCTTTAAGCAGGGCGCTGAAGAACTGCTTATCGTTAAAGAGGAAGACGTCCTCGCGGTGGTGAAGGAGAAATAATGGCAAAGAAGATTTTTTATGACAATGACGCCCGGGCCCGCGTGTTGGCCGGTGCCAAAGAACTGTATGATGCCGTAAAGGTAACGATGGGCCCGAAGGGCCGCAACGTGGTGGTGAGCAAGAGCTACGGCGGTCCTACGGTTACTCACGATGGCGTGACTGTGGCCAAGGCCGTGGAGATTGAGGCCCGCAACGATGAGACGCTGGGCCGGGCTGTGGGCGCCGAGCTGGTGAAGCAGGCTGCCTCCAAGACCAATGACACGGTGGGTGACGGCACTACCACTGCTACTGTGCTGACCTACCACATTCTGAATGAGGCTAACAAGCTGATTGCGGCCGGCCACAACCCCATGGACCTCAAGAAGGGTCTGGACCAGGCTGCCGGCATTGTGCTGGGTAGCATCGATGGTATGACCGAGAAGATCGTCGGTAACCGAGCCAAGGTGGCCCAGGTTGCCACAATTTCGGCCGGTGACGCCGAGATCGGCGAGCTGATTGCTGACGTGATTGCGGCCGTGGGCAACGACGGCACCGTGACGGTGGAGCAGTCACAGGGCTTGGCTCTGGAGAAAGAGATCGTGGAAGGCTTCAAGATTGACCGTGGCTACGTGAGCCAGTACATGGTGACCGACGCGGCCCGCATGGAAGCCGTTTACGAGAAGCCTCTGATTATGGTGACCGACAAGAAAATTTCGAGCCTGCAGGAAATTTTACCTGTGCTGGAAAAGGTTGCCCAGGGCGGTAAAAAAGAGCTCGTAATTATCGCCGAAGATGTAGACGGCGACGCGTTGGCCGGCTTGGTGCTCAACCGCCTCAAAGGAGCCTTTAACGGCCTGGCCATCAAGGCTCCGGCCTTTGGTGACCGCCGCAAGGCCGTGCTCCAAGACATCGCGGTGCTCACGGGCGCCACGGTTATTACCGAGGAGCAGGGCATTACCTTCGAGAACGCAACGATCGACATGCTGGGTTCGGCCCGCAAGATTATTGCCGGCAAGGATGACACAACCATTATCGAAGGCTATGGTGATCCCAAGGCCGTCACTGCCCGCATGGCTGAGATCCGCGGCCAGGTTGAAAACGTGAAGAGTGAGTACGACAAAGAAAACCTCGAGAAGCGCCTGAGCGCCCTGGCCGGCAAAGTCGCCGTGATCAAGGTCGGTGGTGCGACCGAGACCGAGATTGAAGAGAAGAAATTCCGTGTAGACGACGCTGTGAACGCTACCAAGGCGGCCGTGACCGAGGGCATCGTGCCTGGTGGTGGCGTGACGCTCGTGGATCTCTCTAAGATGCTGACTGTTGAGCCGACCAAGATTGGTTCGAGCGAAGAGGCAGGCCACCTGGTCCTTAAGCGCGCGCTCGTTCAACCGTTCCGAGAGCTGATGAACAACGCCGGCCTCAATCCCGACGAGAAGTTGCCGCTCGTGATGGCGGCCAAGGGTGGTCAGGGCTTTGACGTTAACAGCCCGGCCAAACTGGTTGATCTGAAGACTCAGGGTGTGGTTGACCCCGCCAAGGTGACCCGCGAGGCCATTACCAACGCCGTCTCGATTGCTGGTACGGCCATGACCATGGGTTCGCTCATTGTTGAGATCCCGGAGGAGAAGAGTGCTCCGGCCGGCGGCGGCATGCCCGGCGGTATGGGCATGGGGATGGATTACTAGCCTCAAAATCAAAATGTGCAGGTACAATAAGGCCCCGAAAGGGGCCTTTTTGATTGGTGCGGGAG
>DATAMV010000119.1:0-14784 GCA_036266515.1 Candidatus Saccharimonadia bacterium | reverse complement strand
TTCTTGATTCCATCATTACGCATTACGCTGGCGGTCCGGTTGGTCTTACCACACTGGCGGCCCTCACCGCAGAAGAAACCGCCACCATCGAAGACGTCTATGAGCCTTACCTCATGCAGATTGGCCTGCTCCAGCGCACCGCCCGCGGCCGGCTCGTTACGCCCAAAGCCTACGAACACCTGGGCCACACTCCACCCGCGCAATAAAAATTGCATCTCCGCCCCCTTCGCGCTAAGCTCGCCGTATGTCAGACTCTAGTCTAGCCAAAGCCCTCCAACACGCTGCCGCCATCAAAGCCGAAATGATGCGTCTGCTTGGCCTCCTCGAGGAACAAGCAGCCGGCCGGCCCGTCGACGCCGAACCCGGCGGCTGGCGCCACCACCCTGCCGAATGGGCAGCCACCTATCTCGGTCAGACCAAAAAGCCTAATTAAACGGGTTGCTCGTTCCCAGATCACCCGTCGGCACCTGGCCTTGAGTCACTTCAAGATTCTTGATGGTCGTAATAGCCGACTGGTCAAAGATAATCCTGGGGGCCGCCGGCTGGGCTGCCGTGGCATTCGGATCAGCTTTAGTTTCCAAAGCGTTATTCACTACATACGAGGTGTAGGCGAAGACCGCAATCAGCGCCACGCCCACCAAGTATGGTTGCAGCATTTTCAGCACCGGCAATAGTTTTTTCAGGTCGAGGTTCTTGAGGTCTAGATTGAGTTTGAGATCCATGTTCATGGCTTTATATAAGCATTAAGTGCAATTGTGTAAACAATGGGCTTGGATTTGTCGGAGTGGCTGATGGCCAGGTTGGTGATATTGGTGAAGCGGTTGAGCCCCTCAACTTTAGCGGTAAAATTTTGCAGCTGGTCATACGAGCCCGAGAGCTGGAAGCTGATCGGCAGCGCCAACACGTTGCCGGCCTTGATGGTCTGCGAAATTCCGGTCGGCAGGCCCGCAGGGCTCGGCATATTGATCGCCCCAATCTGCAGGCCGGCTTGAGCCGCCAGCGTTTGCAGCTGGGCCAAAATCTCGGTCTGCTTCTTGTCGCGCGGCAGGTCCTCGTCTAGCATTGGCAAGATCGGCACGATGTTGCGGTCATACTCGCGCTTGAGCTTGCCAAGGTAGGCGTATTCCGAATCCGCGGCTGATTGTGCCACCAGATCTGTCGCCAGCACTGTTGTCCGCTGCTTCATCTGCTGCAAGGCCCAATAATAACCGCCACCCGTAGCCACCAGGAGTGCTGCGATCACGCCGAGAAGTACGAGGAAGAACTGCTTCGGTTTCATTTGGCCATCCCCGGCTTAAACGCGATCACCACGCTGGTCTGGTATGTTACGCCGTTGCTGCTAATGCTTTCGAGGTCGGCGCCGGCAATCCGGGGTGAGGTAATGAGTGCGTCGCGCAACGACAGTGCCGCTGAGTAGGTCTGGGCCGTCACGGCAATCCGCACCGGCACGTTCGAGTCGCCGGTAAGGGTAAGGCTATCAATCGACACGCCCTTCGGGATCACCTTGGCGATATCGGACACCACGGCCGAGAACTTCGTCTGCGAAGATTGTACAAACTTGATGGCGTTGAGCCGGTCGCTCGCGTCTTTGGCTTTGGGCGTAAATGTCTTGTTGAGCGCCGCGATCGTGGCTTGTTTGTCGGCTACGTCACTCGCCACCTGCTGGGCTTGCTGGTCGATCAGGTAAAACGCTCCGGCGAAAATCCCGGCCAAGATCACGATCATCCCCCCGAGCAGCCACACATATCGTACGGCCAGCCGGTTGTATTTGGCGTAGCGAATCTGCTCTTTTTGATCCGGTGGCAAGAGGTTGATCATAGCTTGCCCTCCAGCCGTGCCAGCCCAATCGCCGTGGTATACATCGGAGCGTCAAACTTAGACACCGGCGGCACATGCTTGGTCTCGAGTCCCGCCCATGGGTCGGCCACTGTCACCGGAATACTGATTTGTGCTGCCATATACTCCAGAAACCCGGGCATACTGGCGCTGCCGCCACCCACAATAATTTTCTCAATCTTGCGTTTTTGTACGCCGCGGTCCTGGTAGAACTTAATCACGCGCTTCATCTCGGCACACATTTTATTAAGCGGCGCACCCAGCGAGGCCATCACTTTTGGCTGCAGCCCGCTCGGTCCCAGGCCAAATTTGTACTTGATCTCGTTGGCCTGCTCGCGGCCGATGCCCAGGTCTTTCACGAGCTGCGCGGTGAGGCTATCGCCGCCCATCGCGATCGTGTCGGTGAGGCGCAGCACTTTGTCGTGGACGGTCAGGTCAATCGATGTCGAGCCGATGTCGGCCACCAGCGTCGGCTGGTCCAGCTTCATGGATTCCACAATGGCGCGCGTGGTGGCCGCCATACCGGAATCTACCAGTGCCACTTCCAGGTTCATAAGATCAAACATTTTCAGGTAACTGTCCACAATGGCTCGTGGCGCCGCCACCATCAGCACTTCGCTGCGCTCGGTACCGCTCTGGATGGTTTCGTAATCGATGTAGAGGTCGGGGAGGGGAACGGGAATATACTGCTCGGCCTCAAGGCGCACGGCCTGGCCCAGATCTGTCGCGTTCATAGCCGGCAGTTCCAGCACGCGCGTGAACACTTTGGCTACCGGCAAACTGGCCGCCACCCGTGTCGCGGTAATTTCGCCAAAGCTCATCTTCTTGAGTAGCGGCTTGAGTGCCTTCACAATCTCTTCCGGGTCTACGATGATGCCCTCAACAATGGCGTCTTCCGGGAACATCGAATATCCATAGCCCATCACCTCCATGGTCTTGCCGGAGGGCCTTAGCTGGACCATTTTGGCCGTCCGGGTTCCCAAATCGAACCCAAAAATCGGCCGGTCTTTATAAACCAGAGGAATACGCATTAGCTCGATATAACCATAGCCATTATGAAAATTGTACCATGTCCCGTACAGCTCCCCTACGGGTTATACAATTGCTCGCGCCAGTTCAAAACCGCGAAGTTTCCGGTGGTGGGGTAGCACGGCGGCGGGCCGTAGGTGAGATGGGTATCAAAGGTAGTAGTGTTCGTGGGGTATCCGGAGATTACATTGCCGCCACCGTTGACCCAGCTCCAAGTCCAGTAATCGTAGGTGTCGATCGCGCCATAAAATGTGAGCGTGGATTTGAGGCCGCCACTGTTTGGATAGTAAACGTGGCCCTTTTGCGCGAGCATCGCCGCATTAATCTCAATAGTGTTTGGCGCATATACCGCCACCTGGATGCTGTCTTGGGCCACCAGCCCAATCACCGCCGAGCCGTCCTTGGCCGCATAGGTAAGGTTGCCCACGATCGTAATGCTCGTATTCGTGGCGGGGTTGTCCGGGAGCCGGCCGCTCATGATATTGACCTTGCCCGGGAAGTTGGTGCCTTCAACCCACACGTTATCTTCGACGTAGATAATGCCGTTTGATGGGGGAGCCAGATTAGCAATAGGACTGCCGGTGGTAAAGGAAATACCACTCGAGGTTTCATTCTTCACGATATATTCATCAATCGTGCCATCAGACTTAAGCTTGAGGTAATAGCCCTGCTTATTGGTATTTGCCAAATATATGCCGCTGCTTTGGGCCTTGGTGATACAGGTGTTGTAATCTCCCGTAACTTTCGAGAAATCGACGGCCGGCACCGGGAACTGCCACTGCGATGTTGGCCCACCGGTGCCCCAGACGCCGTTGTGGATCGAACCATCGCCACCAAATTGCGGCGTGGGCTTGTAGGTGGCGCTGGCCGAGCTCACCGTTCCGTTATTGGTACCGTCCATGTGGACGCCGACATTACTCATGACCGGCCCATTTGAGCTCTCGCCGGGTCCAAACCATACTTCTGTGGCTGAGAGTAGGCCAAAATTGGCAAACGAAGTCAAACCAAGCTGTGCAAGGATCGTGCGGGTTCCGGAAAAGTGCGGCACCTGGCCGATCGACTTCACCGTCGTAATCGTCGAGCCACCGGCCGGCGGGGTGATATAGAGCGTGTACGTGCCGAGCAGGTTGCCGTCGGAGTCATAGTAGTTGTGTACGTAGGGCCCGTACGGTGCCGTACTCGGCGTAGAGCCGCCGTCTTTAAAGTCTGCAGAGTTGTGCGCCAGATGCCACAGGTAATAATTGACTCCCGCCTCGGCGATGTTAAGCGCCTGCTCGCTATGGACCTCGTACTGCTGGAAGCGGGCATTCGAGATCAGAAGCTGCGCGCCGATCATACCCAGCCACGACAGCAAAAACGCCATAATGAGGACCGTTAACATAATAAATCCGGATTGTGGCTTCTGGTGGTTCATAGGTTCGTCTTAAAGTTACGCAGTGTTACGCGGGTCGTGATGGCCACAGGTACGGTCAATTGTTTAGTGCGAGGGTTGGCCGCCACATACAGGCCAATAGCCTTAATCTGACCAACTGAAAAGCCGTTTGGCAGCACGTTACCGGAGTCGTCATAGTACGTAAACATCGAGTTCGTCCCCATCGTCAGGTCGATACGGGTGGTGGTAACTACCTCGTCCGCCACATTGTAGGTGTAGTTTGGTGCCGTCCCGGTTGGTGGCGTCACGCCGATGTTGAGATTGGTGCCATTGATGAAATACCGCACTTTCTTTACCACCGTGTCCTGCGGCGAAAAATACCCGTAAATCGTTAGGGTGTTGGCCTGGGCATCAATTACGCCCGTCGTACCCCGGATCACTTTGCCCATGCGGTCGGCCAGAATCGCAAGCTCGGTCGATGTATTGGACTGCGCCTGCAGAAATTCGTACGAGGTCAGGCCTTTGTACGAAAAGATCACCAGTGGTACAGCAATCATCGCCGTCAGGGTCATTACCACGAGCAGTTCAATGAGGCTGTAACCTGCGTCCTTACGGCGTGACATTGAAGCCTCCCGTCTGGGTAGCGGTACCACCGCTATTGCTCACTACCACATTCCAGGCCCCTGTGGCTGCGCTGGTCAGGTTCAGAGTACATGTGAGCGTGCTTCCCCCGCCGCTCGAACTGCAGCCAGTGGCGGTAATGTCGGTTTGCCCAGTCATTTGCAGCTTGAGTGATGACGTTCCGGTGAGATTCGAGCCCGTCACCACCACGCTCACCGAGCTGCTATTAGTGGCGGCACTCTTGGGCGCCATCGTGGCAATACGCGGGTACGTCGAGGACGCACTCACTACCAGGTTGACCGTGGTCGACGTATTCGGATTCAGCGCCACCGGCGCGTACGGCGATGCCGTCACGATGTAATACCCGCTCGGGACGGCGAAACTGTAGCCGTCCCACTCCATACCGCTCAGCGTGATGTCGCCGGTTGCATTGGTCGCAGTCGCCACCGAGTATTTGTATACGACAGGGTTGGTTTTAATCTGTTTGGCTCCAGTTGTGGTCACGCTCAGGTTATTGATAGGGTTACCGCTTGTATCAACCACGTGCACATACAGGGTGGATTGCTGGTCAATGGAAAGGGTGAGTGAGGTAATCTGCTGTGCCAACACATTGGGGTTAAGCTTAACCGCGTTCTGGGTACCAACCGGGTCGGGGATCGTGCCGTCGGTGGAATACCCTGCCAATGTCGCCGTGATCTGATAATGGTTTCCTGAATCCGGCGGCAACTTGGGTATGACGACGAGTCCATTGTTGTCGGTCGTGGTACTAATATTCACATTAGGCGTGACGCTTGTGTTTACAACAGTTACGTTCGCATTAGGGATGCCCTGGCCGTTGGCATTAAGCACTGTAATACTCAAGATCCCGGTGTTCGATGATGTTTCAGCAGCTTTGCCGGCGATGTCGGTGCTTTCGGTAGCCACCACCTTGCCGCTACTCTTGAGTTTTACCGTCACCTGAGCTTTCTTATAGTCGTATGGGTATAAATCCTGTGGCTTGCCTTGGGCCGGTCCACTCCCGCACGGGCACGAAAAATACCCGTCGTATGGATCGTCCACGTAGTTGATATCGATGTGGACAGAAAATGTAAAGTTGTCCCGGACAATCGTTTGATTGTCGGCGATGTTGCCCGGGGGATAAATGGTGCCGCTTTGAGTAGCAAGCGAATCGTATGGCAGGTCGCGGAGGGCCTCAACCTGCTCAGCGGCCACCTCAAGACCAAGCGCCCGCGCCTTGCCCAATACCACGGTGTTGACGTTCGAAATATACAACGAACCAATCGAAGCCACCATCAGTGCCATGACTACGGCCCCGAACACAACTTCGACGAGCGTAAACCCGCCCTCACCTTGGCGTTTCATACCAGCATTATAACGCTTACGGTTGGTGCCACAAAACCAAACAAGAGCCCAGAAGGGCTCTTGTTTGGTTTTGGCTCTATTAGTTACCGTTTGTGACTTCAAATGTCTTGGTGGTGCAAGGACTCACCGCAGCAATAACGTTGGCACCATTGTCGCCGTCGTTCTCAAGGCACGCGTCGAGCGTGTAGGTCGAGTTCGAGTTGGCCGGCGTGTAGGTGTACACGTATGGGCTCTGGTTCTTCGGGTCGGCCGGCAGCGTCTTTACGATCGGAGCGGTACCAGTAGTGAGCTCAGCGAGCACACCGCCCGAGCCGACAGTACCTGAGCTAGCCGGGTACACGTTGTTGTTAACGAAGTATTCCTCAAGACCCTTGCGCAGCGTCGTAATGTCGGTCTTGCGCTTGGTGTCACGCGCCTTCTTCGGAGCGGACGTAATGTTCGGAATGATCAAAAGCGCCAAGATGCCAATGATCACGATCACGATCAAAAGCTCGAGAAGCGTAAAGCCACCTTCCCGTTTAAATCCTATTTTGGACATGAATGCTCACCATGTATTAATTAGTTTCACTATACCGCTAATGCTAAAAACTGCAATAAGAAAACGGCCCTGAGCGGAGCCGTTTTCTTACTTACGAGCGGACTTGGCTAGTTGCCGTTGACCACCTGGAATGTCTTGGTGGTGCAAGGACTCACCGGAGCAATAACGTTGGCGCCGTTATCACCGTCGTTCTCCAAACAGGCGTTCAAAGTGTACGTGCTGTTGGAGTTAGCCGGCGTGTAGGTGTACACGTATGGGCTCTGGTTCTTCGGGTCGGTCGGCAGGTTCTTCACGATCGGAGCCGTACCGGTGGTCAGCTCAGCGAGCACACCGCCCGAACCAATGGTTCCCGAGCTAGCCGGGTACACGTTGTTGTTGACGAAGTACTCTTCCAGGCCCTTGCGCAAGGTGGTGATGTCCGTCTTACGCTTGGTGTCGCGCGCCTTCTTCGGAGCGGACGTAATGTTCGGGATGATCAACAAGGCCAAGATACCAATGATCACGATCACGATCAAAAGCTCGAGGAGTGTAAATCCGCCCTCTTTCTTTAATGATTTTATGGACACGAGTGCTCACCTCCTTAAAATTTGTAGACGAATAAAGCCAAGCTCTATTTAAGCAAAGCATAAAGTGCTTACGGTTTAATGTCAAACGAAACCGGCCGGTTTAAACAGAGTTGCCGATGCTTGAAATCGGCCCAAACACCGAAATCACAATGAAGCCCACCATGCCACCAAGCACGATGATGAGGATTGGTTCGATCACCGAAGTAATACCAGACACCACGGTGTCCACCTCGTTTTCATAAAAGTCAGCCAGCTTTAGGAGAATGCTGTCCATTTGCCCGGTTTCTTCACCCACTGCAAGCATCTGGCCCACAATGGCAGGAAAGTGCTTGCTGTCGCGGATACGCTCGCTCATCGGCCGTCCGTTCTTGACCCTTTGAGCTACTTCAGCCAGCTCATCTTGATACACGGTGCTGCCAAGAGCCGTTTTCGTGGCGTTAATGGCGTCAAGCACCGAGATGCCCGAGGCCATGAGCGAGCCGAAGGTACGCGCAAACCGCGCGATGTTTACCTTCATGAGAATGGGGCCGAAGATCGGGGCTTTGAGCATGTATTTGTCGACCGTACGCCGGCCGCTGGGGGTTTTGCGCCAGCGAATAAAGATGATCACGGCAGCCACAAAACCGCCTATCACAATGTACCAATCTTTGACCAAGAAGCCGGAAATACCCAGCATGATCTTGGTGTATATGGGCAAACTAGCGCCAGCGTCCTCGAAAATGCTTGAGAGTTTCGGCACAATCACGGTCATGAGAAAGAAGAACGCGCTAACGGTAGCCGTAGTAATGACCGCCGGATAAATCATGGCACTCTTCACCTTGCTCACTACGGCGGCGTCTTTTTCCTGCTGCGTCGCCAGGCGATCGAGCACCTGGTCCAAAATACCGCCGGCCTCACCGGCCTTCACCATGTTGATGTAAATGGGGTTAAACACATCGGGGTGCGTGGCTAGGGCTGTGGCTAGCGTGGCGCCCCCCTCCACTTGTTTGGCTACATCAGACACGGCGTTTTTGAGCTTCTTGGACTCGCTTTGCTCACGCAAAATATTGAGTGACTGTACGATCGGCACGCCGGCATTGATCATCGTGGCAAACTGGCGGCTAAAGATAACCTTGTCTTGAAGCTTCACCTTCCCGCCGCCGATGCCGCCCTTTAGGAGCGCTTGCAGTCCACCGCCACCGCCTGCCACCACCTCTTTCACTAGTATCGGCGTCAGCTCTTTGCTGGTGAGCGCAGCTGTGGCTGCTGGGCGGTCAGCTGCAAACAGGGTGCCTTTTTTGATGGCTCCGGTTTTGTCGCGCGCGCTGTAGCTGAACTGGCCCATGCTACTCTCGTGTTACCCGTAGAATTTCTTCAATAGTGGTCTTGCCTTGCAATGCTTTCACGAAACCGTCCTGTTGCATCGTGAGCATGCCGGCGCGCACGGCTGCAATCTGGATATCATCAGCGGTGGCCCGGCCCACGATCATCTTCGAGATCGCCTCGTCCACCTCAAGCACTTCATAAATGCCCATGCGCCCTTGATATGCCGCCCCACCGCAGGCCTCACAGCCGGCGCCGGGCTTAAACAGCATAAACTGGCCGGCCTTGAGGTCTTTGGGATCAATTTTGGGCGGCGGGGGAGCCGGCGCCGGCGCAGCCGCCGGGGCAGTCGCAGCCGGTGCGGCCGCCGCTGCCCCCTTGGGCTTACCGGCATCAGCCGCGCTCCGATTGATGATGTTTGGGTCGGCCGCGATCTTGTCCAAAATACTGCCACCCGTATCGATATCGTGTTCTGGGTTAATAACCCGGCCTTTCTTGCGCTCAGTCGGCTCAATCGCCGGTGCAGGCGCCGCAGCCGACACCGGCGCAGCGGCGGGAGCCGGCGCTGGATCGGGCGTGCCTTTGAGCTCATTGAAGCGCTTGAGCGCTGCATCGAGCTGGAAATCGCGCTTCACATTGGTGAGCTCCACGCCCTCGGGAACGTAGCTGATACGGCACACTTGGCACAGCCGGCGTACCAGGCGTTGGCCAATAACAGTATTGACCGTTGAGGCAATCAAGAACGGCTCAATGCCCATGTCGAGCAAGCGGGGCAGGGTAGTGGCGGCGTTGTTGGTGTGAAGCGTCGAAAGCACCACGTGGCCGGTAAGGGCCGCTTGCACTGCCAGGTCCGCGGTTTCACCATCGCGAATCTCACCGACCATGATGATGTTGGGGTCTTGCCGCAAGAGCGCGCGCAATCCCGCCGCAAATGTCATGCCGGTTTTGGGATTCACCTGAGTCTGGTTTACGCCCGTCACGCGGTATTCCACCGGGTCTTCCACCGTCGAAATATTCACACCGGGTGTGTTCAGCAAGCTCAAAACAGAATACAACGTGGTCGACTTACCCGAGCCCGTCGGTCCGGTCACCAGCGTCATGCCGTGGGGCTTGTGCAGGTTGCGCACAATCGTCTCAAGGGCGTGGCCGGTAAAGCCCAGCTCTTCGAGCGTAAGTGCCCGCGCCGACTCATCCAAAATACGCATAACGACTTTTTCACCGTCCATGATCGGCAGGGTCGACACGCGCAGGGCCACCGCCTTCGAGCCAATGGCAAACTTAAACCGGCCGTCCTGCGGCACCCGGTGCTCGTCGATCTTGAGATTGGCCAAAATCTTGATGCGCGACACCACTGCCGCCAAAATCGGTTTCGGCAGGGTCATGGTCTCGCGCAGCACGCCGTCCACGCGGTAGCGCACCTGCACGATATTCTCGCGCGGCTCGATGTGAATGTCTGAGGCCCTCGACTTCACGGCGTATTCCAAAATCACATTCACGGTCTTCGCGATCGGCGCGTCCTCGGCCAGGTCTTTCGCCGACACTTTTTCTTCAGTGGCCGCTTCACTGGACGAGTCTTTAATTGCCTTGGTGATTTCTGTGGAAATCTCGCCCTTGTACTGGTCAATTGCACCCAAAATATCCGAGGGAGTTGCAATGTAGGTCTTGAGCTTGCCACCCACTTGCTTGGTAATAAAGTCCGCAGCTTGGAAGTCTTCCGGGTCGGCCATGGCCAGCTGCATCTGGTCTTCTTCTACACCAAACAAAATCACCTGATATTTGCGCGCAATACGTTCCGGAATCTTCAGCAAAATCTCGCGCGGAATCTTTACATCGCCGAGTTCCGCAAACGGGATATCAATACTCTTGGCGTAGAGTTTGGTGAGGTCTTTTTCGGAGATTAATTTCTTCTTTAGAACCGCCGCTTGAAGCGACTCACCACCCTCTTTGGGCGTAGCCTCATCAAGAGCGTCTGGCTTTACCAAGCCAGAATCAATCAACAATTTCTTTAGCTCGGCATCAGATATGCGCATATGAAATCATCTTAACATAAGCACAATCACTACAGCGATGTCATCATTTCGCGGGTTACGTCAGCCAGGGAGTCCACTACTATATCGGCAATCCCAAAACGCTTGTCGGTTTGCGTGCCCGCCTCCGGTACCGCCACACAGCGCATTTTTGCGGCCTTGGCCGACAACACTCCATTCGGCGAGTCCTCGAAGGCCAAGCACTGTCCAGGCGTTACACCCAGCTTCTCAGCTGCACTGATATAAACGGCGGGGTGTGGTTTGCCATATTGCTCAAACAGGGCCGAATGTATGCCCTTGAGGTGATGCCCAATGCCTAGTTTCGCAATCACGGCATTAATCATGTTGATGGGCGACGACGACGCCACTGCCATAGGCAATCCCAGCTCCTCGCATAGGCCAATTATGTGGTCTACACCCGGCATCGGCTGCCCCTTAGCCTTAATCAGCTCAAGCACGCCTGCATCCAACTCCCGGCCCACCGACTCTTGCGTCCGGCCGTCCCACAGATATCGCTGGTACCAATATGCTACGGCCTCGGGCGTAGTCATGCCCATGGTTTGGTCGGTCATTTCGTAGGTTATCGGCACGCCGAGTCCATTAAATAGTTGGACCTCAGTCTCTTTCCACAGCGGCTCACTATTAATGAGCAGCCCGTCCATATCAAAAATCACGGCTTTAATCATGCCGGGATTATACCAAACCGACCTCATCAAATATCTCAAAACGCCCGTGCTTGCACTTCGGTTTTTGTTCGCTATAGTTTGAACATTACCTTAGAGAAAGCTTAAAAAACGGAGCCGCACATGCCTAAAGCTATTGCTCGGATTTTGACCGCCGTCCTTTTACTAAGTATTAATGTCGGCCCGCTCGCCGCTCCGGCTATGGCCGACGCGCCCACATTTGAGATTACTGAACTCTTTCCCGACCCAGCCTCACCACTCACCGACGCCGACGATGAGTTCATCGAATTCCATAACCTCACTAATGGGCCGGTAGACATTACGGGGTATGTCATTAAGACGGGTACAAACCTCTCGACTTCGCACACGCTTGCTCAGGCTACGATTCCAGCCGGCGGATATGTGGCGCTAAAATCCGCGGCCACCAAAATTGCTTTAGCGAATGCCGGATCGTCGGTAGCTGTGTTTGACCCGGCCAAGAACCAAGTGGGCGAAACCATTAGTTACGGAACGGCCCCCACCGGTTCGGCTTGGGCAAAGGGTAAAGACGGCACATGGAAGTGGTCCGCTACCCCAACGCCGGATGCCGAGAACGAAATCACAGCTGCCGGTAAAGGCGGACAGCCTAGCCCAACGTCTCCGGTTGCCCAGGTTGGAGACGAACCGGAAGCGGCCGCCGAACTGATGCTCACCGAGCTGTTTCCAGACCCCAAGTCGCCCCAGACCGACGCCGCCGACGAATTCGTTGAACTCTACAATCCCAACGGGTTCCCCGTTGATGCCGGCAGGTACGTTATCAAAACTGGGGCCAGCTTGTCGACCAAGCACACGCTCCCAAGTGCCGTGATTAACGCTGGTGCATACATGGCATTTAAATCCGCGGCCACCAAAATTGCCCTTTCTAATTCCGGTTCTTCGGTCGCACTCTTTGACCCGGCCGGTAATCAACTCGGCGAAACAATCACCTACCCCAAAGCCATTGAAGGAGCGTCGTGGGCGCTAAACGGCGACACCTGGGGTTGGAGCACTACGCTAACTCCGGGCGCTGCCAACGTGATCACTGCAGCGCCGGCCAGCGCAGCCGCAGGAACCAGCTCATCAAAATCCACCACGACCAAAGCCTCGTCCAGCAAATCTTCGTCCAAATCCAAGGCCACATCCACTCCCAAGGCCACCACCGCCAAGAGCACGAGCGGCTCCTCCTTAGTTGGAGCTACTACTAGTCCAGGCGGTCATTGGTTGCTCTTTATATTGGCGGCGGCTACGATTGGCTATATCATCTATGAATTCCGCCATGACCTACGAAATTTCTACCACAAGCTCCGAGGCTACCCAGGTGGCCGCCCGCCGGCTCTCCCAGCTCCTGTTGGGCGGGGAGACGCTGGAGCTAGTGAGTGACCTGGGCGGCGGCAAAACTACCTTCGTACAGGGCCTAGCTGCGGGGCTCGGCTACAAAGGCCTCGTCACCAGTCCCACCTTCACGCTTAGCAATATTTATGAGCTGCCCGATGGCCGCGAACTCCACCACTACGATTTGTACCGTCTCACCGAAGGGGGAGTATTGGCCGATGAACTGGCTGAGGATTTAGACGACCCCAAGATTATTACGGTGATTGAGTGGCCGGGCCTAGCCGAGCATGAATTGCCCAAGGACCGCCTCACGCTCACGCTCGAAGTCACCGGCGAGGATGACCGCAAGCTAGTATTTTCGGCCGGCGGTCCCGAGTCGCAACGCTTACTTGAGGAGCTAGCGGCATGATTCTCGCACTCAAGACCGATGGCCCAGTAACGAATATGTGGCTATATGAGAACCAGAAAACCATCCGGCCACAAGCAGAAGCAACCTGGGAAAGCGGCCGCGACCTGGCCGACCAATTGCTGGGGCGCATTCAGGATTTTCTAAAGCAACACTCAGCCGGGCTCAATGACCTCAAGGGCATCATTGTTTTTAGTGGTCCCGGCTCGTTTACATCGCTCCGCATCGGCCACGCCGTTGCCAGCGCCTTGGCCGACAGCCTGGGGATTCCCGTTTGCGGAGCCATGGGCAGCGATTGGGCCGAAACCGCGCGAACGGCTTTGGCCACCACGCCCGCGGGCCGTCCGGCCCTGCCTCATTATGGCGGAGAGGCCCACATTACCCGTCCAAAACCTTGACCGGCCACTGGTTCTAACGTTTAATAAGAGTGTTCCTATACTACTGATGACACCTGCTTCGCCGAATTTTTGTTCTATCTAATGTCTATCTTGTATCTCCCGGCGCGTCAGGGCTGAAAAGGCCATACTAATGTTTTTAATTATATTTTCACTGATCGGTGCAGCCATTATTGGTGGGGGCGCCGCTTTTACGTATAACACCGTTGCGAACAAGCGCCGTTCCGAAAACGCGGCAAGCCAGGCCAGCAAAGTGCTGGAGGAGGCCCGTGCGGCCGCGAAAGAGTTGACCCTCGAGGCCAAGACCGAGGCCCTGCGTATCGCCGAAGCCGCCAAGCGCGAAGAAAAAGAGCGCCGTTCGGGCATTGCCCAAACCGAGCAGCAGCTGCTCAACCGCCAAACCACCTTGGACCAAAAGCTCGAGGAACTCGACCGCCGCAGCGAAAAACTGCGCAAACACGAATCAGAGCTGGACAACCTCAAAGAAGAGCTGCGCGAAATTCGCACCAAGCAGCAAGATAATCTCGAAAAGATCGCGGGCCTCAGCAAAGAAGACGCCCGCGATAAGCTTTTGAAGATGACCGAGCGCGATATCAAGGGCGATCTCGTAAAGCTTGTGGAGAAGCTTCAGAACGAAGCCAAAGAAGATGCCGAAGACAAAGCCAAGATGGTCATTGTATCGGCCATGGAGCGTATGGCCTCAGATCAAACCGCTGAGCGCACCATCACCACCGTACCGCTGCCATCCGATGAACTCAAAGGTCGCGTAATCGGCAAAGAGGGCCGTAACATCCAAGCTCTTGAGCGTGCCACCGGCGTTGACGTCATTATTGATGAAACGCCTGGCGCCATCGTGCTTTCGAGCTTTGACCCCATGCGCCGTCAGGTGGCCCGCGTGGCGCTCGAGAAATTGCTCTCCGACGGCCGTATCCACCCGGGTCGCATCGAAGAGGTAGTCGAAAAAGCCAAATCGGAAGTCGACAAGATGGTGAAAGAGGCCGGCGAAAAGGCGCTCAAGGAAACCGGCGTCGTCGGTGTGCCAACCGAGCTCGTAAAGCTGCTGGGCCAGCTCAAATTCCGCACCTCCTACTCGCAAAACGTCCTCAAGCACTCGACCGAAATGGCCAATCTAGCCGGCATGATCGCGACCGACATTGGCGCCGACGTGCGCATCGCCAAGACTGCCACCTTGCTCCACGACGTCGGTAAGGCGGTGACCCACGAAATCGAGGGCGGCCATCACCACATCGGCGCGGAGCTCGCCCAGAAGTACGGCATGGAAGAGGCCATCGTTCAC
>DATAMV010000118.1:0-5553 GCA_036266515.1 Candidatus Saccharimonadia bacterium | reverse complement strand
ATTTACGGTAAACTACGCGAGATTAATCCTTCGCCGTTTATGTACTACGTGCGGACGGGACGCAACACGCTGATCGGCGCGAGTCCCGAGTTGATCTTTTCGCTCCAAGGATCCCAGATGGAAACCCGGCCGATTGCCGGGTCGATCCGGCGCGGCAAGACCAAAGTTGAAGATGTGGCGCTGGCGCGGCAGCTCTTAAATGATCCCAAGGAAATCGCCGAGCACAGTATGCTGGTGGATCTGCACCGTAATGATCTCGGCCGGGTCGCCACCTTTGGCAGCGTGTATGTGAAGGAGCTGATGCAGATCAAGAAATTTAGCCATATTCAGCATATTGAAAGCATTGTGCGCGGGCAGATGAAGCCGAGTGAGGATATGTTCTCGGCGCTAGCGGCAAACTTCCCGATGGGCACGGTGACCGGCGCGCCCAAGATTGAATCCATGAAGATCATTGACCGCAATGAGCCGGAACCACGCGGACCATACGCCGGCGGCGTGGGGCATTTTGGGTTCAACGGCGACTGCACCTTTGCGGTGACGCTGCGGTCATTGTTCATCGCAGGCGAGGACGCTTTTGCGCAGACGTCCGGCGGAATTGTGTATGACTCGTTGGCCAATAATGAGTACGATGAAATCCAGCGCAAACTAGCGGCCATGAAGCAGGTGTTGTCATGAAGGTTTTGATCATCGACAATTTTGACTCGTTTACCTACAACCTCTACCAGTTGGTGGGCAAGCTGCTCGGCGATACCGGCAAGCACTTCCAGGTGGATGTATTTCGCAATAATGAGATCACGGTGAAGGAGATTGTGGCTGCTGGCTACGACCGGATTATTATCTCGCCCGGGCCGGGCTCGCCGGACGATCCGGCGTACTTCGGGGTGTGTGCGGACGTGATCCGGGAGGTGGGCAAGACGGTGCCGGTGCTGGGCGTGTGCCTGGGCATGCAGGGGATGGCAAGCGGGTTTGGTGGCCGGGTGGTACGGGCGCGCGTGCCGATGCATGGCAAAACCAGCCAGATCACGCACGACGGGCAGGGGGTGTTTGCCGGCCTGCCGCAGGGGATCGAGGTGATGCGCTACCACTCGCTGGTGGCTGAGCCCGCGAGCCTGCCGGATGAGTTTGTGGTGACGGCCCGCACCGGCGATGACGACCAGGCCATTATGGGACTACGGCACAAAATATATCCCATTGAGGGCATTCAATTCCATCCCGAGTCGTTTGCTAGTGAGGGTGGTGAGCGGATGGTACAAAATTTTTTGGAAGGAGCACACTGATGGACGGTACCAAGATTTTGGAGCAGCTGATCAGCGGCCGGGAGTTGACGCACGCTGACGCGGCGTATTTGCTTGACCAGGCGGCTGGGCAGGCGCTTGATCCGGTGCAGCTGGGTGCGATTCTGGTGGCTCTGCGGATGAAAGGGGAGAGCGCCGATGAGACGGCGGCTCTTGTGGCCGCGATGCGCCGGCATATGCTCACGATTGAGGCGCCGGAGGTCCTAGACGTGTGCGGTACCGGCGGCGACGGCTCAGGCACATTTAATGTGTCGACCACGGTGGCGTTTGTGGCGGCCGGTGCCGGCGTTAAGGTCGCCAAGCACGGCAACCGTGCGGCTAGCAGCAGGAGCGGCAGTGCTGATGTGCTGGAGGCGCTCGGCGTGAATGTGATGCTCTCGCCGCAGCAGGCCCGTGAAGTGCTCGAGGCGGTGGGCATGGTATTTTTGTTTGCGCCGGCCTACCACCCAGCTCTCAAGCAGGTGGCGATGGTGCGAAAGGCACTGGGCGTGCGTACGGTGTTTAACTTGCTGGGGCCGTTTGCCAATCCGGCTCGGGCGCGGCGGCAGCTGGTGGGCGTGCCTACGCCCGAGATCGCCGAGCGGTTGGCGCAGGTCGGCAGCCGGCTGGCCTACGAGCGGCTCTTGGTGGTGGCGAGCCTGGACGGCCTGGATGAGCTCAGCATCACCACGTCCTCGGTGGTATTTGATGTGAGCGGTGACAAGGTGAAGCAGTACGAGCTAAACCCGGCCGAATTTGGTTTTGCCAAAGCTGTTACATCTGATCTGGCCGGAGGCGACGCGGCGCGCAACGCCGAAATCACGCGGGCGATTCTTGGCGGCGAAGCTGGTCCGCGCCGCGACATTGTGGTGCTCAATGCGGCCGCGGCGCTGGTGGCTGCAGGTAAGGCCATGGATGTAGCGGCCGGGCTAGCGCTTGCGGCTGAGGCCATTGATAGTGGCCGGGCGCTGTCGGTGCTCGACCACCTCATCAAGGAGACGAAGCGTCATGCACCGCGTGCTTGAAGATATCGTACAGCGGACCCGCGAGCAGGTGGAGGTGGAAAAGCGTGTCCGGCCGGCCGCGGAGCTCGAGCCGGCACCCGAGGCGCCGCGGCCGTTTCGCGCCCGGATTGAGGCGGCCCATCCGGCGGTAATCGCCGAGATTAAGATAGCATCGCCGTCGCATCCACGGCTCGGCTCGCTTGATGAGGCCGTCGGCCGGGCGGCCGCCTACGAAGAGGCCGGGGCCGACGCAGTGTCATTCATCACTGAGAGGCATTATTTTAAGAGTGACGGCGCCTACATCGCGCGGCTTAAATCGGCTACGAACCTGCCGGTGTTGCAAAAAGATTTTGTGGTTGATGAGTACCAAGTGTACCAAGCGCGGGCGCTGGGGTCAGATGCGTTGCTTCTAATTACCCGGCTGATAGATGCGGGTATGTTGGGGACATTGGTAACACTGACCCGGGAGCTGGGTATGGAGCCGGTGGTGGAGATTAATAGTGAAGGCGATTTGGAAAAGGCCTTGGCTACGGATACGGCGGTGGTGGCGGTGAATGCCCGCGACCTAAGTACGTTTGAGGTTGATGTAGCCCGGGCCTGCCGGTTGCTCGAGCGGCTGCCCGGCCACCTGGTGCGGCTGGGTTTCTCGGGCATTGAATCGGCCGAGCAGGTGCGGCAATACGAGGCGGCCGGGGCGAACGGCGTGCTTGTGGGCACGAGCCTCATGCAGGCGGCTGACCCGCGGGCGTTTATTCGGGATTTGCGGCCGTGAACGTAACCGTCAAAATTTGCGGGGTGCGTAGCCTTGAGATGGCTCAGGCCGCCACTGCGGCAGGTGCGGATTTTCTAGGTTTTAACTTCGTGCCGACGAGTCGGCGGCGGATTACCCCTGAGCGGGCCACGGAAATTATTCACGGTTTGGTGCGGCGGCCGCAGATCGTAGGCGTGTTTCAGGATGCGCCGCTTGAGACGGTCAACCAGACTGTGCGGGTCGTGGGTCTTGATTTCGTCCAGCTGCATGGCGACGAGAGCCCCGAGTACGCTGCAGGCGTGGAGGCGCCGGTCATTAAGGCTGTTTCGGTAAACGGCCGGCCGGTGTCTGAACTTATGGACGAAATGCGCCGCTATGAGGTGCCATATTTCTTGCTTGACCGGACGGTCCAGGGGCAGGGTGTGATGATTGATTTCGATACGGCCCGGCAGCTGGCCGAGGCCTTTGATGTGTTCGTGGCCGGTGGCCTCACGCCCTCGAACGTACGCGATATCGTCCGCCTGACGAAACCGTTTGCCGTGGATGTGGCCGGTGGCATTGAGCGCGGCGGCCACCCCGACTCCAGGCTCATCGCTGATTTTGTGCGGCTTGCCCGGACCAGATAGCGACTGTAGACTAAAGTAGAGACGGAAGGGTATTTCTGCATGATTAACCGCCTGCTTGGTCTACTGTCGCACGATATTGGAATCGATCTGGGTACGGCCAACACCCTGGTGTACGTGCGCGGCAAGGGGATTGTGATCAACGAGCCAAGTGTGGTGGCGATAAATGTTAAGACGCGGCAGGTGCTCGCGATCGGCGACGAAGCCAAGAAGATGGTTGGCAAAACGCCTTCGAGTATCGTGGCGACGCGGCCGCTTGTAGATGGTGTGGTGAGCGACTTCGAGGTGACCGAGCAAATGTTGCGGTATTTCATTAATAAGGTACACAAAGAAACGTACGCGATTTTTCCGCGGCCGCGGGTGGTCGTGGGTATTCCCAGTGGCGTGACCGAAGTGGAGAAGCGGGCCGTGGAAGATGCGGCCACCAATGCGGGGGCGCGGCAAACGTTTTTGATCGAGGAGCCGATGGCGGCAGCAATTGGTTCGCGGCTGCCGATTCAAGACGCGGCCGGTTCAATGATTGTGGACATTGGTGGCGGTACCACTGAGGTAGCAATTATTTCATTGGGCGGGATTGTTGCTTCCAGAAGCCTTAGAACGGCTGGTGACGAATTGAGTGACGATATTATTCAATTTGCGCGCGAGCAGTTTAACCTGCAAATCGGCGAACGCACTGCCGAAAATATCAAGATCGCCATTGGCTCGGCCTCGGGTCCAACCGACCTTAAAGAAATGCCGATGCGGGGCCGCGATTTGGTGACGGGCCTACCCAAAGAAATTATGGTCAGTGCCGAGCAGATTCGCCAGGCGCTATCGAAGAGTGTGCGCGAGATTGTAGAAGCGGTGAAGATTACGATCGAGGAGACGCCGCCGGAGTTGGTGGCCGATATTATGGACCGGGGAATTATTCTGGCCGGCGGTGGGGCCCTTCTGAAAGGCTTAGACGCGGTGCTGACGCGCGAAACCAAGATGCCGGTGCATATTGCGGAAGACCCGCTCACGGCAGTGGCACGGGGGACCGGCTTGGTGCTTGAAGACATTGATGCACTCAAAGAAGTGCTCGTCCCGACTCAATACGGAAAGATTCCGAAGGGCTAGGATGCATCGCTCTAGGGCCAACCGGCGGATCGCAATTGTGGTGGGCGTGGCGGCACTCCTCGTCGCCGGGGGCGTTACCGGCAAGTTGGGGCCAGTGCGATGGCTGTATGACCACACTGTGACGCCGCTGGCAGCGGGGTTTGCTGCGGCCGGATCCACGGCCGGGGAAGCGCTCGCAAACCTCACGCGTGTGAGCCAGCTGGCGCGCGACAATGCCGCACTTGAGCGCGAAAACGCCGACTTGCGCCAGCGTTTGGCCGCCGACGCCGAAACCCGCAGCGACAACGTGCTGCTGCGCCAGCAGCTGGGGCTCGATGTGGCGGGTGCGCCGCGGCAGGCCACGGCGGAAGTCGTGCTCTTTTCGCCGGATTCGTACCGGCAATTTGTGACCATCAACAAGGGCTCGAAGGCCGGCATCGGCGCGGGGATGGCAGTGATGAGCCAGGGAGTGCTCATTGGTACGATCGTAGATGTGCAGGCGGCATCGGCGCGGATCATGCTCATCACCGACCCGCAATTTAAGCTGGCGGCCAAAGACCAGGATACGAACGCCGCCGGCATCCTGCGCGGCCAGCTTGGCAATGGGCTGGTGTTGGATGAAATTGGCCAGACCGACACGGTGCATCCCGGCGACAGTGTGACCACCTCGGGCTTGGGCGGGCTGGTGCCGCCGGGGCTCCTGATTGGCTCGGTGCAGTCGGTGAATGCGCGGGCCAATGTGGTGTTCCAATCAGCTGAGGTTGAGACCGAATTCCGGGTGAGCCAGCTGCGGTTCGTTGACGTGGTATTGGGGCTTTAGGTGG
>DATAMV010000117.1:0-2471 GCA_036266515.1 Candidatus Saccharimonadia bacterium | reverse complement strand
GGGCCGTATTCACCTACCTTGGGGAAGTACTTGGTGCTAAAGCGGTTATTAGTCAGGAAGAAATTAGGGTCAGTGGCTCGTGGGCAATACACGGTGTAGCCGCCGCCAGCGAATAGGTTGTTGCTGATGGTGACGTTGTGGGTGGTGGTGACATTGGGGTTGTTGTAGATGATGTTCGATGTCACATTATTGCCGGCAATGTCGAAGTTGTTGTGGTTGACGATAGTGTTCGAGCCTTCGGGGGATTGCAGGCCGTCTGTGTGGGGGTCGGGGTGACCGGCGTCGCCCTGGAAGAGGTCGTGGATGTAGTTGTCCTCGATGTCGTTGTTGCCGTCGTTGCTAAAACCGTTCTCGCAGCCATGGATGTTATTGCGGAACGAGTTGAAGTTCAAACCCGTGATAGCCGTACCGGGGCCCGGGTGGCCGTTCGAGTCGTTGCAGCTGATATCGCTGTCTTGGATGACCAATGGCGTGCCGCTTTCGGCCGCGCCATTGGTCTGGATTCCGAGGAAGTCGTAGCAAGTAATGCGTGAGTTCTTAATAATTACGCCCGGCGCCCGGACATCGATGCAGCCAGTAATGTTTTTGCCACTAATGACAGCGCCAGGGGTGGTGATGGTCATGTCGGTGGCGTTGGTCAGGATGGTGCCGGCTGGGACGCCGGTACAGGAAGCGTCCGGGTATTTGGGCAAGGCGCAGCCACCCGGAGCTGGTGCTGCTGTTGGTGTCGGGGTGGGTGTGGCTGTGGGTGTGGGTGTAGACCCAAACACCACCATTTGGCCGCCAATGGCACCGGCGTTACTCACTTTGGTGGCATTACCCGTAATGCTTGCGGTGCTAACAAGATAGTCGGCACCCGGTGCGGCCGCCAGTATGGCAGCCGCCACATAGCCGGCCGCTACCAGTAGTATGGCCAGAGGCAGGGCATACCTGGCTTTGAGCGGGTTGGCAGACTGCAATGTGGCTCGGCGCATCTTACCTGTTATGGTACCACAGGGCCTTGCCTCCGGGTGCTCTAAGCGTGTATAACCATTAGTAAGATGATGACCTCATGGATTCGACGCAAATCGCTCAAGAGACCGACAAAAGCCCGGTTTTTGAGCTCAGATCCGGTAATGAGCCCGGTGATGTTGCTATCGCTGGTGGGGCTTTTGATCCTGGTGGGTGTCTTCGTGGTGCAGCACAGTTTGGCCGCGAAGAAGCCGCCCACACCGACCCAAACGCCGGCGCCGGGTTATTTCCGCTAGCGACCGAACCGCAGCTGATAAAGGGCAATCGCGCCGGCTACGCTGACGTTAAGTGACTCTTTGGCTCCTAGCATCGGGATCTCGATAATGGTTTCTGCAAGGGCTTGTTCGTCTGGTGGGACGCCTTCAACTTCATTGCCGAGCACTAAGGCGAGCGGCCCCGCCGGCACGTAGTCGTAGAGGTTCAGCGCTCTCTCAGCCTGTTCGAGTACGATGACCGTGAAGCCATCCCGCTTGGCTTCACGAATGGCCTGGAGGGTGTTGGGTAGGTGCAGGACCCACATAGATCTCTCGGCTCCCAGGGCGGTCTTGGCGATGGTCCGGGTGTTGGCCGTAATGACATGCGGAGGGCGTTCGTCGCCGGGGAGGCGCGGATAGGGCGTATAGCCGCAGGCCACCACGGCTTCAACACCGCAGGCATCGGCCGTGCGGAGGATTGAGCCGACGTTACCGGCGCTGCGGACATTGCTTAAGATAAGCCGAAGCGGAAATTTGGTCATATCACCTAGTGTACCAGGTATAAGAAAGCACAATAACTATTGACAGCATAAGCCGTATGTGATAGTGTATTTAGCGCTAGTGGTGTTTGAGCCCTTTTACCAAGACAGTTATGGTTTATACCAAGCTTTTTGGTAGAACGGCTAAAGCCGCTAAGGTCCCGTCCCTGACATAATATTGTACATAACGTGAGGAGAGTAGCTATGGCAGGTACTCGTGCTGGCGGTCGTAAGGCTGCTGCTACCAACAAGATGCGCTACGGACTCAGCTTCTACGAGCAGATTGGCCGCAAGGGCGGTAAAATCTCTCGCGGCGGTGGCTTCGCGATGAACCGCGAGCTGGCCGTTGAAGCGGGTCGCCGCGGCGGTAAGGCTTCGCGCCGCACCAAAGCTAACGCAGCTGCGTAACAAAAAAACGGATCCTTGGGGTCCGTTTTTTTGTTAGCAATTGCGCTGGATGTGCTTAGGCGGTGGCGCCGGCCGGCTCGAACCGCGACACGACCGTGCGTTTGACGCGGCGATCCTTGCGCCAGTTGACGACCCATTTGGCGCCACACGCGAAGCAGCCGTAGCTGTCGCGGCCGCGTTGGAGGCTGAAGTTGTTGCAGTCCGGGCAGGTGGCGCGTTTGGTTAGCCATTCATCGTAAGAGGCGATAGTGGAAGCGATGTGGGTCTCATTGATTTTGACGCCGTAGAGCGGAGCCAGCTCACGGGCGATATCCCAGGC
>DATAMV010000116.1:0-2171 GCA_036266515.1 Candidatus Saccharimonadia bacterium | reverse complement strand
GGCCCGGAAGGCGCTGTCTACGGGGCCGTTGCCGGTGGCGGTGGCCGAGTGCTCCTTACCGTCCACGCTGAGCATTACGGTAGCTCTGGGTGTGTGGGGGAAGCCGGCTACCACCTCGATCATTTTGATCTCGATATCGCCGCCGGTAGCGACGTCGCCCATGATGAGGCGCAGGTCGTCGTCGGAGAGCTGCTTCTTTTTGTCAGCCACCACGAGGAATTCTTGGTAGGCAGCGACGAGCTGGTCTTTGTCCACTTCATACCCGAGGCGCTCGAGGTGGTGCTTGAGGGCAGCCCGGCCACTGCGCGCTGAAAGGTCGATGGAGTTATCTTTAATGCCCACATCTTCGGGGCGCATGATTTCGTAGGTCGCGCGGTTTTTGAGCACACCGTCCTGGTGGATGCCGGACGAGTGGCCAAAGGCGTTGCGACCCACAATCGCTTTATTGGCCTGCACGGGCATGCGCATGAGGCGCGAAACCATCCGCGAAGTCGGGTAGATCTTGGCGGTGTCGATGCCGGTCGCCATATCCAAATCTTTGCGCGTCTTAATGATCATGGCGATTTCTTCGAGCGAAGTGTTGCCGGCTCGCTCGCCGATGCCGTTGATGGTGACCTGCGCCTGCCGTGCGCCGTTTTGCAAACCGGCCAAAGTGTTGGCTGTGGCCATACCCAGGTCGTTGTGACAGTGCACCGAGATAATGGCTTTATCGATGTCTTTTACGTGATCGACCAAGTATTTAATCTTGGCGCCGAACTCCACGGGAGTGCAGTAGCCGGTGGTGTCGGGGATATTTACATAGGTGGCCCCGGCGGCAATGACGGCCTCGATCATCTGGGCGAGGTAGGCGTTGTCGGCCCGGCCGGCGTCTTCAGCGTAGAATTCCACTTCCTCCACGAACTTGCGGGCATACTTCACGGCAGCCACCCCGCGCTCGAGTACCTCCTGGCGAGTGGATTTAAACTTGTGCTCAATGTGAATGTCCGAGGCGCCGATGCCGGTATGGATACGTTTGCGCTTGGCAAACTTGAGCGCCTCAACGGCGGCATCTATATCCTTCTCAACTGCCCGGGTGAGCGCGCAGATTACGGGTGTTGTAACGGCTTTGGAGACCTCTACAACAGATTGGAAGTCGCCGGGAGAGGAGATAGGGAAGCCGGCTTCGATCACGTCCACGCCCAAGGCTTCCAGTTGCCGCGCAATTTCGATTTTTTCGACGGTGTTGAGCTGGCAGCCCGGCGCTTGTTCGCCGTCTCGGAGGGTGGTGTCGAAGATCTGTACTCGGTCGCTCATCTGGTTTGGTCCTTGTTAGTGCAATAAAAAACTCCCGCTCGTTTCCGGCGGGAGTGTGGGTGGCGTCTTGGTGCTTAGCGCAGGCTTACAGATCCCGTCCGGAGAGGTTCAGGGGCAGCAGCAGGGCCAGCAGGTTGTTTGTGCGCTTGATCATAACTTTGGAAATCGTAACAGGGGCCAGTGGGCGAGTCAAATTATTTGTCGGGTAGGAGACGCTTAGGCTCTAAAAGTCTCAAGCAAGAGGACGCATCTCTTCTACCTAGGGTATACTGGTTCTAAAATACAAGAGGGCTTTTGTAGTGCCAGGTCCAGATAAAATGTCCGATGACGGAGCGGATTCAGGCGAGTCTTTTCATGCTCGTGAGCTGGATCTTGCGCCGGTCGAGGTTGCGACCGAACTAACCAAGGATGAGAGAGACGCGGCGTTGGCGGAACGCTTGGCATTTGTGCGAGCCGCGCGCGGAGCTGAGGACGAGCAAGCCTTAAGCGAGGCCCTTTCCGAGGGCTTGAGAGACCTTATTCTTATCGACCATCACGCTCATGAGTATTGGGGCGGACTGCGGGAACGGTTTGTGAGTCAAGTGGTGGCTGAAGGGATGGCGACACAGCTGGCTGAGGCGTATCGGGGGATCGCAAGCTCTGGCATTACCGATACAGATGGCACGCGGTTTAACATTGGCACCCAAGTGGATCAGGATTTTATTGAACTGGCGACTGGAGCTGCCTATACCCGGTTTTTTCACCCTCATGGTCGCTTGAGCGACCAGACTGAGCGAAGAGCTAGGCTAACACCGTCGTATTGGCTAACCCTCGGGTCGCTCCAGGACCCTGAAGAGGGTGACCAGTGGCGGTATGTGCAGCGGGCATACCACTCACTT
>DATAMV010000115.1:0-6591 GCA_036266515.1 Candidatus Saccharimonadia bacterium | reverse complement strand
AAGACCAAAAGGACCAATTATCCTACGACATTCAATACTTCGGTACCGATGCATTCCGCGACCGCGAAGCCCGTTCCAAGCTGGGGCTGCAATTGCCGGGCGAGAATGTGGTAATTATTCCGCACGCGAGCACTGCGCCAGCGCCCGGGGCCTCCACTACCAAGGCCGCCCCCAAGAAATCAAATTTGCAGCAGTGGTTTGACTTTTTGTCCGGCCGCGACAGCTAGCGGGCGGTGCGGGCCTTATTGGCTGCAATAGTGAGGCCGCCCAAGCTCCACATCACGGCCGCCAATTTTACGAATACACCCACAAATGGCAGCCAGCCGAGAACCATTACCAGCGGCACACCCGCCAGCGTCGCCAGCACCATGGCCTTGCGCCCGGTTTCTTTGCGTCCTAGCGCCATCATACCGACCGCCACACCGGCAAAGAGTTCAGCGCTCAAAATCGCTGCCACCCACAGGATGCCCAAAAGTACCGCTAAGGGAATACCAATGACCGTTAGCGAAACCAGGAACATTACGACAGGTATGGCAATCAGCGCCAATGCACCCCATCCGAAACTCCTCCCGATCTGAGTCATCATCGTGGTGGCAACCGTCCGGACAAATCGTGGCATCACCCAAACGAGCACCAATGTCACAAACAGCCCAGCCACCAGCCAGTACAGCAGCATGCGCAACTGGCTAGCTACAGGATTGCTCTGCCGGGCCTGGTGTTCGGGCACACGGTGCGTAATGGTGCCCGCAACCTTGGTCCTATCGATCGAAAAGGTGTCGTTGCTGTAGTAGGTGAGGTCGCCGCCGATGCTACCGCCCAGAGCCAGCTCCATGCCACCTACCACAGCGTCGTGATCGATGGTGCTGCCCAGAGTCATGGTTTGGCCGGCCACCGCCACCTCGCCACTCACGTGCGCGTTGCTGCCAAGCGTGAGGGTTTGGCCAGCGGCCGTAACGTTGCGGCCAACCGTGCCGTTAATGGTGACGTTTTGGCCGACCACGCGCACGCTGCCGCCGACCGGGCCGTTGATGGTGATGTTTTGGGAGGCACACAGCACGTCGCCGCCGACCGAGCCGTTGATCTCAACAATCTGGCCGCCGCAAATGACGTCGCCCTCTACGTTACCGTTAATCGTCACATTCTGGCCGGCGGCATAGTACGTACCGGTGCGGTTGTCGCCCTTTGCCAGCGTCACCGTTGACCCGCCGGCACCGCTTGCGGCCAAAGCCGTTGCCGGCACCGCCAGGCCCAGCACCAGGCCAATAATTGCTAGAATCTTTCTCATTCCCCAGGCTCCCAATTGTTACCATCATTGTACTGCATCGCCGTCCCGACGTTGACCCAAACGGCATAATCTGTTACATTATACGACGGTACTTACCGCGGGGTAGAGCAGCTCGGTAGCTCGTCGGGCTCATAACCCGAAGGTCGCAGGTTCAAATCCTGCCCCCGCTACCAAGGTATTATCAAAAGAGGCCAGCCGGCCTCTTTTTTTGTAGGATGCCGTCAAAAGATGCCTTACTCTCCAAGTCTCGACTTCCCGGCCAATTGAGGCTATAATACGCAAGTCTCGGCTGCGTAGCTCAGTGGTAGAGCAGAGGACTCATAAGCCTTTGGTCGGTAGTTCGACTCTACCCGCAGCCACCAGTAATTATTCAAAAACCGGCCTCGCGCCGGTTTTTCCTTTGATATAAGATAACATCAAAGGAGAATGTGAGTCGTGAAGTGGTGGGCAAATCTAGTGATCCGGCGGCCAATGTGGGTTCTGGCAGCCGGTGTGCTGTTGGTGGCAGCGGCGGGCGCCTGGGGAGTGGGGGTCTTTGGCCACCTTTCCAGCGGCGGGTTTGATGACCCGAGCGCCTCATCATACAAAGCTCTCAACCTTATAACCAAGGAGTTCCCGCATCAGCACACTGATGTGGTGGTGCTCTTCACGAGCCACAATGGCCCACTGACCGACCCGAAGGTGGCCGCGGTCGTCAAGGCAGACGTGGCCAAGATTCGAAACGCCGCCGGCGTCACCACTGTCACCGACTGGTTCACGGTGCCGGTGCCGGCCCTGCTTTCGCGAGACAGCCACCAGACCTATACCCTTGTATCGCTGGACGGTAGCTTGTCCAAGCAGACGGACACCTACCGGCATCTGAAAGACCTTGTGCCCGGCTCGGCCGGCGTCCAGGTGCAATACGGTGGCCAAGTGGCCATCAACGATCAGATCAACCACCAGACCAGCGAGGATTTGGCCAAAGCCGAAGCCTTGTCGTTTCCAATCCTCGGCATCTTGCTGCTGCTCATTTTCCGAAGCGTCGTGGCGGCGCTGGTGCCGCTGATACTGGGGGGCTTGAGCATCCTGGTAGCATTTTTGCTCGTCCGCACCCTTACGCTCTTCACTGACGTCTCAATTTACGCGATCAATATCATTACGCTGATGGGTTTGGGTCTTTCGATCGATTACAGCCTGTTTATCGTCAGCCGCTTCCGTGAAGAGCTGGCCACCGGCGCCGATGTGCCCAAGGCTCTAGCCACCACCCTGCGGACCGCTGGGCGCACCGTGCTGTTTAGCGGACTCACGGTAATCCTAAGCCTGCTCGGCCTGTTGGTCTTTAAGCAGGGCTTCCTGCGCAGCATGGGCCTCGGCGGCGCGGCAGCCGTGGCCGCCACCGTGATCCTCTCGGCCACGGTCTTGCCGGCGATCCTGCGCCTCCTGGGCCGCCGCATCAACGCGCTCGGCCTCCCGCACCTGTCGCGCTCTCTCGACCAGCCGGCCAAAATGGGTTTTTGGTACCGCTACAGCCACATCATCATGCGCTACCCGTTAGTAGTGCTTGGCGTAGCCGTGGAGCTACTCGTCATCATCGCGCTGCCATTCATGAGCGCCCACTTTACCACCGCCGACGCCAGTGCCGTACCCAAAAACCTCTCCAGCCGGCAAGTTAATGACGCTCTCGAGCAAAACTTCATCGGCGCGAGCCAATCCCCCGTAACGATCGTGGTTCACACTGCCACCGAAGCCTCAGATCCAGTCACCACCCTGGAACTCACGAAATATGTACAGCGGCTGCAGGCCGTCTCAGGCGTCAGCACGGCGGCCATATCTGGCCAGAACGGCCGTTACTCTGAGATCAAAGCTACCCTGGCCTATGAGCCGCAGAGCCGCGCCGCCGGCGAAGTACTCCGCGACTTGCGGGCCGTGGCCAAGCCGGCCGGCTCGCAAGTGGAAACAGGCGGCCAAACTGCAGTCCTGGCCGACCTCATCGCGAGCCTCCTGCGCCAAATCCCCTGGGCCGCCCTCATAATTGTGCTCACCACCTCCACGCTTCTGTTCCTCATGCTTGGCACCATCGTCATTCCGATCAAGGCCATAATTCTCAATATCTTGTCACTCTCGGCCGCTTTCGGGTTGCTCGTGTGGGTATTTCAGGAGGGTCATTTAGCCAAATGGCTCGGCCTGCTGAGTAACGGTTCACTCGACGCCACCCAGCCGGTGCTGATCTTTGCCATTGCCTTTGGCCTCGCCATGGACTATGAATTGTTTCTGCTGTCGCGGATCAAAGAAGAGTACGACCGCACCGGCGACAACGCCCACTCGGTGGCGTACGGCATCCAGCATACTGCCGGCATCATCACATCGGCAGCCTTGGCGCTCGTGACCGTGATCGCGCTCTTTGCCACCGGCAAAATCTCTATCATTCAGCAGGTCGGTATTGGTCTGGCCGCCGCCGTCGCCATCGACGCCACCATTGTCCGCATGGTCATCGTGCCGGCCGCCATGCGGTTGCTGGGCCACTGGAACTGGTGGGCGCCCAAGCCGCTGGCCGCCGTAGCCCGCCGTCTCGGCCTGCGCGAATCCTAGGCCTGCGCCGTCGGCGTCCAGCGCTGCTCGGTCATCACGCCGTCGAGCGCCTGGTCCAGTGGGCCGGCCTCAATGCCGTCAATCATGCGCTGAGCCTCATATGCAATACCAATCCGCAGCGACTCAGTATGCACGGCAAGCAAGCGGTCATAATATCCGCGGCCATATCCGACTCGGTGCCCGGTAGTATCAAAAGCCAAAAGGGGAACCAGAATCACATCCAACCCCTCGCCCGGTTGCAGTACTTCGCCGCCGACCGGCTCGGGCACCCCCCAAGCGGTTTTTTGTAGGGGAGTCACGGGTGTAATGTTTACCACCTCTAGGTCATTTCCTACCACTCGCGGCACATATACTTTCAATTCCGGCTGCGTTTGCCATACCCATTGCACGAGGGGAGTCAGGTCAATCTCCTGCTGGGCCTCAATCGGCAAAAATACCATCATCCGGCGGTAAGCCGGCCATTCGAGCACGCCTTGGCACGCCGTTACAATCCGTTGGTTGAACCCGGCGCGGGTCGCGGGATTGAGTGCCGCCCGGGCGGTCCGGCCTTGTTGTCGTGCTGCGTCTTTTGCGATCATTAAGAAGTATTATAAAACCATGCACCACAATAGCGAATCCCTAACCCGTCAGGCCATCACCGCCACCCGTCACTGTCTCACCGGCTGCGCGATCGGCGAAGTGCTTGGTATGGTCATAACCAACGCGGCCAACCTCGGAGCGGTGGCTTCGGTGGCGGTATCAACCGCGCTGGCTTTCGGATTTGGTTATGGACTCACTATTGCGCCGTTGCTGCGCACCGGCCTCGGCCTGCGCAAGGCGTTGGGGCTGGCCCTCGCCGCCGACACGGTTTCTATTGCTACCATGGAGCTCTCGGACAACGGCTTCATTGTACTCGTGCCCGGCGCTATTAACGCGGGCCTCACGACCGCATTATTTTGGGTCAGCCTGGCCGTGTCCCTGATAGTTGCCTTCATAATCACCGTCCCAGTGAATCGGATATTGATCAAAAAAGGGCTTGGTCATGCGGTTATTCATCATTATCACTAGTTGTCAAAAATACAACGAATTTTTATAAAATTAGGGGGTTGCATTTAAACCTCTTGTGCTAAACTAAAAGAGCACATAGTGAGGTGATTTTTCCGAGGCAATGAGCAAAGCCAAGCCTTTAGGTATTTCGCGTGATCATGAGAACGTTGCCTTAATCGGGGTAACGGGTGTACTGCGTAAGCAGCTCGCACTCGGCCACGGACATGGCAAAAGTATTGCGATCCGCCAAGATCCGCCCGTCATCGTGCTGCCAATGGGCCGCAAAGAGGACGGTGGCCAAGTGCGCAGCCCGCGTCTTTCGAATGTGCTCCGCGACAGCATTCTCACCTACAGTATTGAAAGCAAAACCGGCCCCCAGCACCTGCGCGTCGCTGTTCACAAGCACGACGAAGATCTCAATGTCTGGGAAGTCCCAGCTCTTAACCACCAGCTTTTCGGCAGCGGTATGGTGGTGTCTGAGTACAAACACGAAGGCCAGTACGTGCTATATCACGGTGATCGCCACATCACCGCCTCGTTCTCGCGCAACCTGGTAGCATGGCACAGCCCCGGCCAGCACCTGCTCTCGCCGCGCGCCGGCCACTACGACAAGCACGCACTCAAAGTCATTTCCGCCGACTACCTCGAGCAAGGCCTGTTGGTGCTGTACGAAAGCACCAACACCACTAGAGCTCACCGCACCATCAGCATCGGCGCCGCGCTCTTTGCCAAAGACAACCCCACCCACCTCATATGGCGCTCCGACGAGGCCCTCTGGGAAGACACCTCGGCGCCGCGCCAGGAAAAAACCGTTATCGGCGCCGTTGTTTATGCCGAGGAGATCGTGCTGTACCTCACGAGCAAGCGCGAGTCGCTCATTACCGTTAGCCTGCCCAACCCTTACGCTCAGCGTCCGATCGGCGTGCGCAAAACCCAGTTGCACCGCTTCCCGCAAAACCCGGTGCTCTCGCCGACCATGCTGGAATGGGAGTCGGAAGCTGTGTTTAACCCCGGCGCGTTTGTGGCCGACGGCCGCGTGCACCTGCTCTACCGAGCCATGGGGCCAGACGGCGTTTCGCGCATCGGCTATGCCTCCAGCCCCGACGGCGTCCACTTCGACGAGCGCCTTGATTACCCAGTGTTCCAGCCCGCGCTCGGCTTCGGCGCCCCCACGCCAGACCGCGCCGGCACTGTAGCCCAGCACTACGACCCCGAAGCCCACCCTTCGGGCGGCGGCTGGGCCGGCTGCGAAGACCCACGCGTGGTTACTATCGACGGCCGGGTGTACATGACGTTTATGGCTTTCAACGGCTGGGAATTCATGCGCATTGCCCTCACCTCGATCCACCTCGATGATCTCAACAACAAGAACTGGTCGTGGAAGCGCCCCGTCCTCATTTCCCAACCCGGCGAACCCGCCAAAAACTGGATGCTCTTCCCCGAGAAAATTAACGGCAAATACGCGGTCCTGCACGGCGTGAGCCCCAAGATCCACGTAGACTATATTGATGATCTGGATGAGCTCAACGGGAAGAAATTCATCAAGAGCCTCACGTCGCATGGCGGCCACGGCTACCAGGACCACGCCCGCAAACACAATTGGGACAACCGAATGCGGGGCGCCGGCGCTCCGCCTATCAGGACTGCCATGGGCTGGCTTTTGCTCTACCACGCCACCGACACGCGTGACCCAGGCAAGTACAAGCTCGGCG
>DATAMV010000114.1:0-11881 GCA_036266515.1 Candidatus Saccharimonadia bacterium | reverse complement strand
GCCCCCGAACACCCGTTTGCCCAAAAAGTCGCCGCGGGCCAGTACAAGCCGGCCGAAGGCGCATCACAGGCCGCTAAAGTCGCGGCCTACATCAAGAAAACGCAGGCCAAATCCGAAATTGAACGCCAAGAAGAGGGCCGCAAAAAGACCGGTGCCTTCACCGGCTTCTATGTCAAAAACCCGCTCACAGGCCGCGACATGCCGGTGTGGGTATCGGACTTCGTGCTGGCCGGCTTCGGCACCGGCGCGCTCGTGGGCGTACCGGCTCACGACCGCCGCGACTTCGAATTTGCCACCGAATTCGGATTGGACATCGTGCGCGTAGTGAAGGGCGCCGATGGTGATACCTCCCCGGTTACCGAGATAAGCCAGGTTCAGGAAGAGCAGGGGACAATGGTTAATTCCGGCTTCCTCGACGGCATGGACATCCACCAAGCCACCGTCAAAATGATGGATTACATGACAGAAAAGGGCTATGGAGAGCGAAAAGTCACCTATCGCCTGCGCGACTGGATTTTCTCCCGCCAGCACTACTGGGGCGAGCCCATCCCCATCATCCACTGCCCCAAAGACGGCGCTGTGGCGGTGCCGGCCGAGCAGCTTCCTGTGATTCTGCCAAAGGTTGAGCATTACGAGCCCACTGACACGGGCGAGTCACCGCTCGCGGAAGTTACCGACTGGGTCAATACCAAGTGCCCCACCTGCGGCGGACCCGCCAAGCGCGAAACCGACACCATGCCCAACTGGGCCGGCTCGAGCTGGTATTACCTGCGCTACATGGATGCGCACAACGACGAAGCCTTTGCCTCGCGCGAGGCTATGGAGTACTGGGGCATGGCCGATTTGTACCTCGGTGGCATGGAGCACACCACGCTGCACCTTCTTTACTCGCGCTTCTGGCACCAGTTCTTCTACGACGAGGGCCTCGTGCCTACACCCGAGCCGTACGCCGCCCGTCGCGGCCAAGGCATTGTGCTCGCCGCCGACGGCCGCAAAATGAGCAAATCCATCGGCAATGTGGTGAATCCCACCGACATCATTGCAAATTACGGCGCCGACACCCTGCGCCTCTACATCATGTTTATGGCGCCCTACGATGAAACCACCCCCTGGAGCGAAGAGCGCCTCGGTGGCGCCTCGCGGTTCGTGTACAAAGTCTGGACACTGGCACAGGAACTCATGGAGGCCCACAACGGCGCCCCCAAGGGCATGGCTCAAGACGACGACGCCTTCACCATCCTCGTCGACCGCACCACACACAAAGCCATTAAGCGCGTCCATGATGACCTCGGCGCCATGCATTTCAACACCGCCGTGGCCGGCCTCATGGAATATGTAAATTTCCTCTCAAGTGCCAAAACCAAATTAGCGCTGTTTGAGTCGGCCAACGCTGCCGTCGCCTGGCGCAGTTTGCGAACCCTCATTCTCTTACTTGCGCCCATGACGCCCCATCTCGCTGAAGAACTATGGAACCAGCTCGGCGAAACCGGCAGCGTCCATATTGCCGGCTGGCCGAAGTACGACCCCAATCTCATCAAAGATGATGTGATTACCGTCATTGTGCAGGTAAATGGCAAGGTCCGTGCAAATCTCATTGCTGCGCCGGATGTCACCGATGCTGAGCTCGAAGCCGCCGCCAAAGCCGACCCCAAAGCCGCCAAATTCCTCGAGGGCCAGCATATTGTCAAAACCATCGTCATCCCGCGCAAAGTCGTCAACTTCGTCGTGAGGTAAGAGGTGAGCGGGGAGGGTCGCACTCATTACCAGGTCCTTGGCCTGGCTCATGCCGCCAGCCCTGCCGAGATCAAAGTCGCCTACCGGGTGCAGGCCAAAGCCGCACACCCCGACGCCGGCGGCAGCGCTGAGACCATGGCCCAGGTCAATGAGGCCTATCAGGTGCTATCCGACCCGGTCCGCCGCCGCGCCTACGATGAGTCCCTGATCCGCCCGCAAACCGGGGAGCCTGCACCGCACCATGCCGGCGGCCACGCCCACCACGCGGGGACGCCCAGCGACTCGCATGCGCAAGAGCAGCGCATCAATCGCGAGCGTGCGCAGTGGGCCCGCAACTCCGCCTGGGAGCTGCTGCGCATTGCCGGACCGGCGGCAGTCATCCTTATTCCGGTGACGCGCTACATTTCGATCCAATCCACGGGCGGCGCCCGTATCATTGCCGGTCTCATCGCCTTCATTCCTACCTACGCAACGATCTTGAGCATCATGTTCCTGCTCAACCCGCCACTGCGCCTGGTGTTCGCCGACCTGGTACGCCGTTTTCATACCACCCGCGAGGAGCGTATCAGCGGCCTGGGCCTTATCCTGGCCGCAATCCCGCTCGCTGCCATCTGGATCTGGTTGTTTTATTAGGCCTGCCCTCCTCGCTGTACTTGCAAAAATGCTTCAGATAGCGTATAGTCACCCTCAAGAGTGCTATGCACATCAATGTACGCGACATCCTAGTTGAATCGGTCGGGTACAACCAGGCTTACAAGATCGCAGGCGAACGCCCCGAGCTTGAAGATGTGAGGTTGGACCAAGACATTGAGGGGGAAATTACGGTTTCCCGGCTTGATGAAAGTTTGCTCATCCGTGGGCAGATCCAGACCGCCGTCCAACTCGAGTGCGACCGGTGTCTCAGCACTTTTACCCGCCCCATGACCGTTAGTTTGGCTCAGGAATTCGCCGAGCACCCGCAAGGCGACCAACTGCCAATTGACGACGGCGAGATTGACCTCGCTCCCTTGATTGGCCAGGAACTTATTTTAAGTCTGCCCATCAAAATCCTTGACCGCCCCGATTGCCCAGGGCTCAAGGACGTCGCGGGAAATTACACTAACCCAGCAGATGCCGCATCGGTAAAATCCCGGGCCCGCATCACGAAAGGAACCCCACGTGGCCGTACCTAAGAAACGAACAACCCGGACTGCCCAGGGCCAGCGCCGCTCGCACCTCGCGCTTGCCGCGACTCAGCTCGTCCGTACCACCGCCGGTGTGCTTGTACCCCGCCGCCTCAAAAAAGCCGCTGAGCTTGGACTGCTCAAAAGCAGCAAGAAGGCCTAAGGGACACCGCATCCATGGCCTCTAACCGTCACCTCGGCCGGATCGTCGCCATGCAAACGCTCTACGAGCATGATTTCCGGGCCGGTGACCTCACCGAAACCGACCTCGATCCCATCCTGCAGCGTAATCTCGACGAGTTCCGTTCCAGCATCGACGACGTAAAATTCGTCGAAGAGTTGGTCGACGGCGTCCATGAGCATCAAGAACAAATCGACAATGTGATCGGTCCCGCCGCTCCCGAATGGCCGGTCGACCAGATCGCCAAAATCGACAAAGTCATCCTGCGCATGGGCGTGTTCGAGCTCATGATTAAACGGGATGTTCCACCCAAGGTAGCCATTAACGAAGCCGTCGAGCTCGCCAAAACCTTTGGCGGCGAAAATTCCAGCAAATTTATCAACGGCGTGCTGGGAACCATTTACCGTAGCAGCGAATTCTATGAACCAGAAGAAGAATCATCGCCCAAACAAGGCTAATAAGTCCAAAAATCCCCGGGCCACCAAAGCCGTGCGTGAATACACGGCCGGCGGCGTGGTATTTCGCTATGTCGGCGAGGGCGTGGAAATCCTAATGATCCAAGATCGCCTCGGCCGCTGGACGATTCCTAAAGGCCACGTTGAGGCGGGTGAAAACCTTACCCAAACGGCGTTGCGGGAGGTGGCGGAAGAAACCGGCCTCACGCACCTGCGCTTGGGCGAAAAGCTCGATAAATTGCACTTTTTTTACCGCAAAGAGGGCAAACTTATCTTTATGACGACCCACGTCTTCCTGATGGAGGCCCTCGGCGACACCGACGCCATCGTGCCCGAAGACTCAGAGGGCATCGTCGACGCCAAATGGTTTAGCGCCGAAGAAGCACTCAAACTCATCGAATATCGCGACACCGAGCGGTTGTTCCGCCTCGGCCTCGAAAAATTGCGCAAAGTCCCCGCCGTATAAGCTACAATAAGCATAAGCGATTTTCCCATGACCCCACTCCAAGCATTTCAAGACCGGATTAACATTCATTTTAAAGACACGAGCCTGCTGGAACGCGCCTTTATCCACCGGTCATACCTCAACGAACACCCCAAGCTTGGTTTGGAGCACAATGAGCGCCTCGAATTTCTCGGCGACGCGGTTCTCGAACTCGTTGTCACCGACTTTTTGTACCATAACTACCCGAACCCCGAGGGCGACCTCACCAACTGGCGCTCGGCGCTCGTCAAAACCGAGTCCCTAGCGGCCGTGGCCGAAAGCCTGGGCATTGCCGAGCATTTCAAACTCAGCCGCGGCGAGGCCAAGGGCAATGCCCGGTCCCACGCGTTGATCTCGGCTAATGCCGTAGAGGCGCTCATTGGCGCCACGTATCTGGACCAGGGCTATGAGGTGGCGGCCAAATTTATCCTCGACCACATCGCCTCACGACTCCAGGATATTCTCGACACTGGTGCCTGGCTTGACCCCAAGAGCCGCTTCCAGGAGTTGGCACAGGAACGCTTCGGCCTCACGCCTGCCTATAAAGTGATCGGCGAAACCGGCCCGGATCACGACAAAGTCTTCAAGGTGGGCGCCTATGTTGGCGACACGCTCTATGGCCAAGGCTCGGGCTCGAGCAAGCAGGCCGGCCAGCAGGCTGCGGCCGAAGCCGCACTCAAGCAGTTAAGCCAGGAATGACGCCGCGGCACTTGTCGCTCAAAGAAGCCTTGGCCGGCTCATCCGCGCCTGCCGAAATCCTTAGCCAACTAACCATCATAAGCGTTCCCTTCATTGATTTTAGCGGCCAACGTCAAACCGGCCAGTTGGTAGTAAACCAAGCATTAGCGCATGAAGTCACGGATATTTTTGGCCGCATTGCCAAACTAAATTTTCCGATCGAAAAAATGCAGCCCATTGTGCACTACGATTGGGACGATCAGCGCTCCATGGCCGACAATAATACTTCGTGTTTCAATTACCGAGAAATTACAGGTACCGGTGAACTGTCATTTCACGCGACAGGCCGGGCCATCGATATTAATCCGCGCACAAATCCGTACCACGGCTATCATGGCGTAGAACCGGTAGGTGCTACATACAATGTAGCCGCCCAAGGCGCTCTGCTAGCGCATAGCCCCGTGGTTGAAATATTTGAATCCTATGGCTGGACCTGGCTCGGTTACCGGCCAGAGCATACTGATTACCAGCACTTCCACAAACCGGCGCCACTCTCCTAATCTGGTACAATAATGCTAATGGTGGAGCCAGCCGTTTGTACGCTAGACGCGTTACCGTAACCGGATTCAAATCATTTGCGCACAAAACCGAGCTCAACCTTGAGCCCGGTATTACCGCAATTGTTGGCCCAAATGGTTCGGGCAAGAGCAATCTGGCCGACGCTGTCCGCTGGGTTCTGGGGGAGCAGGGCAAAACCCGCCTGCGCTTATCCGACCGTGAAGAAGTGGTATTTGCCGGCACCAGCAAACAGGCCCGCGCCAGTTTCGCTGAAGTCGCTCTACTGTTCGATAACGAAGATGGCGGCTTCCCGCTCGATCTGACCGAAGTGGAGATTTCGCGGCGGCTCTACCGGAGCGGTGAGTCCGAGTACCGGCTGGCTGGCCGTAAGGTGCCATATGGCGATATTCAAGCGCTGCTCGCGCAGGCCGGGGTCGGCGCCGGTTCGTACGCCGTAATCGGCCAAGGTATGATCGATACCATTCTCATGAGCTCGCCGGCCGAGCGCAAGCTGTTATTTAATGAGGCCGCCGGGATCCGAGGGCCCGAGCTAGGCCGCGAGGCCGCCTTGCGCAAACTGTCCGCCACCGAAACCAACCTCACACGCCTGCGCGATTTGGCGGCTGAGCTCGCCCCACGCCTGGGTGCGCTCACCTCGGCGGTCGACATCGCGGCCGAGCAGGCGAGCCTGGAGGCGGCTGTGGCGCGGCTGCGCCAAGCGCTAGTTTCGGCCCGGCACGCGCATTGGTCGGCCCGGCACGGGGCGGCTACTGACCGGCTCGAGGGGCTCGACCGTCAGATCAAGGAGGCCAGCGCCGTATTGGACGGGCTCGAAAAGGCGGCCACCCGTGCCGAAGAGGCCGAAGCAAAAGCCGCCACCCGCCGCAAACAACTATTGGAGCAAGTTGCCGAGCTTGAGCAAGCGCGCGACCGGGCCGTGGGCGCCTTGGCCGATCAGCGGGGAGTGGTTGCCGAAGCCCGCCGCGCCGGCGAAATTCGGGCCAACCTCGAGGCCCAAGATGCAGCCATTGCATCCGAGCTGGTCGCGGCCTCCCGCCGTGAAGACGACCTGAAAGCCGAAATCGCTGCCAACACCGAAGCCGCCGCCCGCGCGGCTAAAGCCGTTGAAAAAGCCGCCCGTGAAGTAGCCACAGCCCAAGAATCGCTCGTGGCGGTCCGCACCGCCACCGAAGGAGGCGTCCGCGACCAGTATCTGGACCATGCATTGGCGCTGCTCAAGACTCTAGCCACCGACCTCGGACACCCCGAGCTCACCCTCGATCAAATCCGCCTCGTGGTCCACAAAGCCGGCCGGCTTCTCAGCCACGCTACCCGGGCGGGCGCCGAGGATCTGGCAGCCGACCTCAAGACCGCTCAAAAGCAGCTCGAATCCGCCATGGCCCGGCGCGAAACCGCCACCGAGCACCAAACCAATGTCTCCATTACCGGCCGCTCCCTCGAGATCGACCTCAGCCATCAAAAAAGCGAGATAGCACGTTTCGCTGAACGCCGGGCCCACATCGCCACGGAACTCGCGCCTCTGGCCCGTTTGGCCGGCCAGCTCGAAACGGCCACCAAGCTCGAGCACGAGGCCAATGCCCGCCTCGAGGACGCCATTGCGGGACTCGAAACGGGCCGCAGCGAGCTATCTGCGCTTGGCCAGTCGCATCCGGCTGCCGGCGATGGCCCGGGACTGCCGGCGCGGCTGGAGCGCGCGCGCATTGAAGCCGCTAGCCTCGAGACGGCGCGCACGGCCGCCTCGGCCGAAGTAGCCGAAGCTGCCGCCGGCCTCGCGGATTCTGCCGAGGCTGCCAGGGCCTGGGGGCTCACCCCCGCCGCGCCCCCGGTCGGGCAAACCATGGAGGCGGTGGCCGAGCAGCTCATGCGCGCCGAAGCCCAGCTCGAGGCCCGCACCACCTTGCATCAGGAACAGGTCCAGCAGTACCAGGAGGCCACGGCTCGTTCCGAAGAGCTCACTACCCAAATTTCCGATCTCGAAACAGCCCAGTCGGATCTTAAACAGCTTGTGGCCGAGCTCGACGCAGTTATTAAAGTGCGCTTCAAGGACAACTTCCAGGCCCTGGCTGCCCAATTCCGTACCTATTTCGAACGCTTATTCGAGGGCGGCAGCGCATCGCTTGAGCTGACCGAAACCGAGGACGGCAATTTCGGCATTGAAGTCAAAGCCAGCCCTGGTGGCAAACGGCTCACCAGTATTGCAGCGCTGTCCGGCGGCGAACGCGCCATGGCCGGCGTGGCACTTGTGGCCGCCATCCTGCGCGTCAGCCCCAGCCCGTTCGTGGTACTCGACGAAATCGATGCGGCCCTTGATGAAGCAAATTCCGGCCGTTTGGCCAGTATTCTCTCTGAGCTTCAGGAGCACTCGCAGCTCATCGTGATCACCCACAACCGCCAGACTATGCAGGCGGCCCGGGTGCTGTTAGGCGTGAGTATGGACACGCACCATGTGTCCCGGCTCATCTCATTGCAGCTCGAAGAAGCCGCCCGCGCCGCCGCGCGCTAATAATAAAACGGCAAATTAAAGCAGACCGGATTTGCCGACGACCTGGGCCAGATAGTCGATCGGAATCCTATTCTCGACGCCGCCCTTTATTAGTTGCCACAAATATCGGTAGTTCGGGGAACCCAGACCCTTCCCCGCGCGCATATAAACCACGGCTTGGCGTCGCCCCATGGTTGGACTTTGTACTCGTAGTAGCCGCCGCTGGTAGTTCACCGGTACATGCTCAAAGCCATCAAGCAACTCAAGGTGTTCTTTGCTGACCTCATATAAACTGCCCAATACACTATGTCCGGCCATTGGTTCAATATTAGCAACCGCGGAGCCCCAGTTCTGAGAAATGCCATCAAACCGCAGCTCATAATCCGCCAATTTTGCCCGTCCCATGGAAACGCTACCCGGGCACCGGTGTTGCATCTGCTCGCTACTCATATTTGATCCGTAGGCAAAATACAGCATTTGATGCCTTCACTATACCTCGATGCAAAAGCAAATCCCACCCACCACCCCTTGACTTAGTGCGCTATTTCAAGGTAAAATCAACTCCGTTGTAATCTGTAGCCCTAAAGGAACAAAATCTTTGTTAGTTATCCGTCTCGCCCGTACCGGCCGCGCCAAATATCCGACCTACCGCATTGTTGCGGCTGAATCCGCGCGCGCTGCCACGGGTAAATTCGTGGCCGTTCTGGGTCACTACAATCCCCATACCAAAGAACTCGTCATGAACCGCGAGCAGATTTCAGGCTACCTCACCAATGGCGCCCAGCCCTCAAACACCGTTGTTCGGCTCCTGATGCGCGAGAAGGTTGAACTGCCGAAGTGGGTCCAGCTCAAGACCAAGGCCGCTAAGCCAGTGGAAACTCCGGCCGAGCCCGAAGCCAAGGCTGAAACTGCCGAAGCCCCCGCTCCTGCTGAGGCCGCTGAAGAAGCTCCCGCCATTGAGGCCGAAGACGAACGTGTTGCTGAAGTTGCCGAGGCCGACGCCGGTGTCGCAGAAGACGTTCAGCCCGATTCCGAAGCCACAGACACCGCTAGTTAATAACTGCACGGCCGCGCAAAAATGGTATGATGAAAGCGTCGTCATCCATAATGCTGTAAGGAGTGGTGTATGCCGGACATGGATAAAGAATTCGTAGAGTACGTAGTTAAGGCTTTGGTAAGCCACCCGGACGATGTCCAGGTAAAGCGCTCTGTTGATGACATGGGTGTGCTCCTCGAGCTGTCGGTCAACCCCGACGACATGGGCAAAGTCATCGGTAAGGCCGGCGCCACCGCCAAAAGCATCCGCACCCTTCTGCGGGTACTCGGCAGCCGCAGCGACGCCCGTGTAAACCTCAAGATTATCGAGCCCGAAGGCAGCGAACATAGCCACGAGAGTCATGCCGCTGATGAGCCCCGCGCCAAGGCCGAGCCCGCCCCAGCCGAAGCCAATGAATCCGATCCCGAATCCGAAATGGTCGCCCGCACTAAACGCGAGTTTGCCGACCTTGACGACCTCGACCTCTAAGATATGAAAATCGACATCATTACGTTATTTCCGGACATGTTCAAGGGTCCGTTCGACATGAGCATGCTCTGGAAAGCCCAGGACAAAGGCCTGGCTCAGATTCGTATCCGCGACCTGCGCGAATTTGGCTTGGGCACGCGCCGCACCGTCGATGATACCCCTTATGGCGGGGGAGACGGCATGGTGCTCAAAGTCGACGTGATGGTGGAAGCCATTGAGGCTGCCAGGGCCGAAAACCCAGGCGCGCGCGTCATCGCCATGACGCCAAGCGGCCACAGATTCATGCAGGCCACTGCCCAGGAACTGTCGGAACTACCTGGTCTCATTCTGCTCGCCGGCCACTACGAAGGCTTCGATGAGCGCATTATGGCCTACGTGGACGACCAGCTCTCGATCGGCGACTACGTGCTCACCGGCGGCGAGCTGCCTGCCATGGTGGTGGCCGACGCCGTGATCCGCCTCATCCCGGGCGTGCTCGGCGGCGAGCAGTCTGCTCATGACGAATCGTTCAGCGAGCCCGGCCTGCTCGAGTACCCGCACTATACGCGCCCGCAGGAATTCCGCGGCGAGGCCGTACCCGAGGTGCTCCAAAACGGCCACCATGCCGAAATCGCCAAATGGCGGCGCGAGCGTGCGCTCGAAAAAACCCGAGCCTATCGTCCCGACCTTTTACCCTCACAAACCAAGGACTAATCATGCCCCAGCCCGAAGTTTCCGTTATTATCCCAGCCCGCAACGAGTCCGAGCATATCATTGGCTGCCTCACGTCGCTGGCTGCCCAAACCGGCGCCTCCGTCTACGAAGTAATCTTGGTGGACAATGGTTCCACCGACGATACTGCTATACTCGCCCGCCAATTCGCCAAAGACCACCCCGGTTTTGACCTCAAAGTGCTGTCCGAGCCCCGCCCGGGCCGCGGCCCCGCCCGCGCGGCCGGATTTGCGGCCGCCCGCGGAACGTTTCTGCTGTCGAGCGACTCAGATACGCAAGTACCCAAGCATTGGGTCGCAAGCCTCACGCGGGCACTGCGCACCGGCCGCTATGTCGCCGTCACCGGCAACTGCCGCGTGATCGACTGCCGTCCCCGCACCAATTTCATGATTAACAACACGTTGCGCTGGGGCATGCGGTCATATCGCCTCATTGTTGGTCACTGGTGGCTCACCGGCTCAAACTTCGGCATCACGCGAACAGCGTACGACTTGTCCGGCGGCTTCGGTACAGACGTGCGCGACCAGGAGGACATTGACCTAAGCTGGCGGGTCCACCGTCTCGGCCGCATCCGCTTCATGCCGGCCCGCGATGCCGTCACTACCGCCGGCGACCGCTTTAGCCGCGGCACCATATACGGCGTTTGGGGCTACGTCCGGGCGTACACCGGCCGCTTCATTCTGCGCCAAGGCGACCGCTTCGCGCGCGAAGACTAATTCTCGAAATAATTCCAGAGTTTGGCTGAGAGGTCGATAAACAGCGCCGGGGCATTGCCGGGCGCGTTCCATTGGCCACTCGTCACCACCACCAGATAATTGGTCTTGGGCCCATACACAATACCCGCATCATGAACCACGTCGTTGAGGTCACCAGTCTTGTGCGCAATTATCGTCCCGGCCGGCAACCCCTTGGGTAAGCGGTTATTTACGCGCTGGTCTTTAAGCAAGCTCATAAATTTCTGCGTCGAGGTGGTTGAAAGCAACTGGCCATTGTAGAGGCGCTCAAACAACCGCGCCACGTCGGCTGCCGAGGTTTGCTGGGGTGTAGCCAAATTGGTCTGCTGGTAGCCTTCGGCCCGCAGCGCCTGATTTTGCGCGCCCCAGTCCAGGATGCCACCACCCAAAGCCCAGCCACAAGCGTTATCGGAAATATTAATCATAACGGTGAGGCAGCCGTCGACAGTACGGCCGGTGCCACCACCCGCAGCATCCGTGTATTTGAGCTGCCCCAGATCTATACGCTGGAAAATCTTCTCTGCCACAAATAATTTGTACAAGCTGGCGCTAGCAATTTGGCGGTCGCCGTTCACGCTGGCGGTTTGGCCGGTCGTGAGATCTTTCACCACAATTCCAAAATGGTTAGGGTAATTGGCGGCAAAGTCGTTCAGGAGTTGCTGTAGACTGGCCGACTGCGGCGTGGCCGTCGGCTGGGGCGTGACGGTGGCCGTCTGAGCGGGGGAGGCGGCCGGCGTTTCCTGAGCGGCGCGTGCGGTGGTGGTGGACGGCGTAGCGATGAGCCTCACAGCCAGGGCCGAGGCCACGAACGCCATCGCCACCAGGCCAAACGCCATGGCCGGCCGTTTCCAATTAATCTGCGGCAGCCGCAGGCTGGGCAGCGACCATACCGGCGTTTCGACCGGCCGGGCCGCCATCGCCGGTACCGTGGCCACGGCCGCAGCATCGGGCCGCGGTACCGGCCGCATTGCCCGGCGCACACCATCCATGCCAGTGACATAACGCACACCACTATTGGCCTTGGAGGTGTGCGCGCTAATCGGCCGCATCACCGGCCGGTCTGCTCGCGCCACAGACGAAGCCGTGGCCATAGCCTGGCGCACCTCCACCGTACGGCGAACTCCGTCCATCACACGAGTCATGTTTGTAGTATAA
>DATAMV010000113.1:0-3687 GCA_036266515.1 Candidatus Saccharimonadia bacterium | reverse complement strand
ATCCTCTTCCACAAATTCCAGCAGGCCACTTCAAGCATCGTGACGCGCGACAATACCCGTGGTACCGGCCTTGGCCTCTACATTTCCAAGCTACTGGTTGAACAAATGGGTGGCACAATCAAGCTCGAACATTCCGAGGTCGGAAAGGGGAGTACCTTTAGCTTCACAATCCCCGTTGCTACCGACAAACAAAAGGCAGCGCCGCCGCCGGAAGACTCGAAAAACACCAGCACGAAATGATTGACACATTTTGGCGTTAATGTCAAAATAACAAACGTGAAAGCCTCAAAATCCGAACTCGCCTGGCGCCTCGCCGACTACAAGAAAGCCGGCCTTGAGCCTCCCATGCGCTGCATCTCGAACCCCGACCTCTCGGAAGGGGAGATGATGACAGCCGATGAAGTCGAAGAATTCATCAAAGACTCGATCGCGACTTTGCGCATCTTGGCCGATAAGAAATCACCACGGTTTGATGAAATCGCCGCAAGCTACAAAGCCGATCTTGCCTATCTGGTCGAGGTAGGCAGTGTGGACGAGGCCGAGTATAATGACCTCACAAACGACGCTAACTTACGGTTTTAATCCTCATGAAGCATTCCGAAACCTCACTCGAAACCCTGGTCGCGCTCGCCAAACGGCGCGGTTTTATCTTTCAAGGCTCAGAAATTTATGGGGGGCTCGCCGGCACCTGGGACTACGGCCCTTATGGCGTGCTACTCAAAAACAACCTCAAGAACCTCTGGTGGAAGCACTTTGTGACCGAACGCGACAACATGTACGGCCTCGACACCGCCATCCTTATGAATTCGCGCGTTTGGGAAGCGAGTGGCCATACCGGCGCCGGATTTGCCGACCCGTTGGTCGAAGATCTCAAGACCAACAAGCGCTACCGAGCCGACCATTTGCTTGAAGAAGCCGGCGTAGAGGACGTAGCCAAGCTCACCATGGAGCAAATGAGCGCCAAGATCAAAGAATTGAAACTCAAGAGCCCCGAGGGCAATGAGCTCAGCGAAGCTCGCACATTCAATCTGATGTTTAGCACCCAGGCCGGCCCCATCGAGGACACCGCTGCCAAAGTTTATCTGCGGCCCGAGACAGCCCAGGGTATGTTCGTAAACTTCAAAAACGTGGTCGATTCGATCCATCCCAAGCTGCCGTTTGGCCTCGCCCAAATCGGCAAAAACTTCCGCAACGAGATCACACCGCGCGACTTCATTTTCCGTGTGCGCGAGCTCGAAATCATGGAGTACGAATACTTTATTGACCCAGCCGAATGGGAAAAGACCTTCGATGAGCTAGCGCAACGTTCGCGCGACTGGTTCACACGCATCGGCCTAGAATTGACCGATATCCACGAACTCGATGTGCCTGCCGCCGACCGCGCCCATTACTCGAAAAAGAGCGTGGACTTTGAATACAAATACCCGATCGGCACCAAGGAGATCGGTGCCGTAGCCTACCGAACCGATTTCGACCTCAAGAATCACACGGAAAACTCCGGCCAGGATCTGAGCTACCTAACAGCGGACGGCAAGAAATTCATCCCACACGTCATCGAGCCCACCTTTGGCCTCGACCGCCACGTCCTTGCCGTCATGACGGCCGCCTACGAAGAAGAGAAAGTAGGGGAGAATGACACACGCGTAGTCCTGCACTTCAAGCCTGAGCTCGCTCCGGTCAAAATTGCGGTCAGCCCACTCCTGCGCAACAAACCCGAGCTGGTCGAGAAGGCTCAAGCAGTCTATCGCACGCTCAAGAAAGAATTCGGCGCCGTCATGTACGACGACAACGGCAACATTGGTAAGCGCTACCGCCGCCAAGATGAGATTGGCACACCCCTGTGTATTGTCGTGGATTTTGATACCCTGGAAGACCAAGCGGTGACCGTGCGCCACCGTGACACAATGAAGCAAAACCGCGTTAAGATCGACGGCTTATCCGCTGAGCTCGCGGGACAATTGGAGGCGTTCTAATGCCAAATGGCACCGGCCCAAAGGTCGTGGTGATTGGCGGCGGCACCGGCACGTTCACCTTGCTGACCGCACTCAAGCACCACTTCAAAGACATCACAGCCATTGTTAATATGACCGACGACGGCGGTTCCACGGGCATCCTGCGCGATGAACTCGGCGTCCTGCCCCCGGGCGACGTCCGCCAGTGCCTCGTAGCCCTCAGCGAATCCGACCAGGTAATGCGCGACTTGTTCACATACCGCTATACCACCGGGACCTTCAAGGGCCATTCTTTCGGCAACCTCTTTCTCACCACGCTCGAAAAAGTGACTGGATCCTTTGCCGAAGCTGTCGAAGCCGCCTCGGGGATCCTGGCAATTCAAGGCAAGGTCGTTCCCGTCACCACCGACAACGCGCGCCTCATCCTCGAAACCGCCGACGGCCGCACCATTTACGGCGAGGACCGGATTGGCGAAGGTCCTGCCGACGACGCTCTTTTCTCTAAAGGCAAGTCCCACAAGCTCTACCTCAACACACCCGCCAAACTCAACCCTGCCGCTGCGACGGCGTTGGCCGAGGCCGATCTCATTGTCATTGCTCCCGGCAAGCTCTATTCATCGATCATCCCGCTTTTTCTTATCGATGGAATGAAGCAGGCTCTCATCAAGGCTACCGGCAAAAAGGTCTATGTGTGCAACCTCATGACCCGGCCCACCCAAACCGCCGGCTTTACCGTCGAGGATTTCGCCGCAGAAATTGAGCGCTACATTGGCGAACCCGTTCTAGATTATGTCATCTACAACACCGAGCAGCCGTCCGAGACCCTCCTCAGCCGCTACGCCGTCGAAGGTGAACAGCCGGTGCTCTTTAGCCCCGAAGCCATGGCCAAGCAGCACTACCAGGCCGTGGGCGAGCCGCTGATAGCCGACCAGATTTACCAACGCAAACCCGGCGACACCCTGCTCAAACGCACCCTGATTCGCCACGATTCCGAAAAGGTGGCCGGCATCATCAAGAAAATCGCGGGCCGCTCGTGAAACCCACCACTGCCGTCATTCTCACGGCCGGTATCGGCACCCGCATGCTACCAGTGACCTCCGCGGTTCAGAAAGAGCTAATGCCAATTGGCAACCGCCCAGTAATTGATTATGTGGTCAGCGATCTGGTGGCAGCGGGCATCGAACGAGTAATCTTCGTGATCCGCCCCGGCCAGACCGGCCTCAAAACCTACTATGAAGGCAATCCTGAGCTTGAGGCGACTCTGCAGCGGCTCGGCAAAACCGAGGCACTCGAGCAACTCGACGCCATCCACCACCAGGCCAAATTTGAGTTCGTCGAGCAACCCGCCGTGCTCGGCTACGGCACGGCCCCAGCTCTCGAGGCCGCCTTGCCGCTTCTCGATCCGAAAGAACCAGTGATTGTAAGCGCCTCCGATGATTTTGTGTGGCACGCTGACGGCACCTCAGAAATGGTTGCATTCGTCCAATCCTATCTCGAGAGTGGGGCAGAGGGGGCCATCATGACGCAGGAGTTGCCCGCAGAACGCATCCAGCACTATGGAGCGCTCGCTACGCGCGAAGCCGGTGGGCGGCAGTACCTGACTGATATCGTGGAAAAGCCGGCTCTCGGCACCGCCCCCTCAAACCTGTCAAACATTTCCAAGTATATTCTGGGTGGCCGCTTGCGCCCGTACGTCAAAAACGTAACCCCCCACAAGACGTCAGGGGAGCGCTAC
>DATAMV010000112.1:0-3097 GCA_036266515.1 Candidatus Saccharimonadia bacterium | reverse complement strand
GCAAAGGAGTAGACGTGGCTAAGCAACAGTTTCAAACATTGCGGGGGATGTACGATTTTCTGCCTGAACAGGCTGAGGCTTATGACCATGTGATTAGCGCGTTCCGGTCAGTGGCCAAGGCAGCCGGGTATGGCCGCCTCGAGACGCCCCTGCTGGAAGACACAGCCTTGTTTGAGCGGGGAGTGGGTACCGATACCGATGCGGTCTCCAAAGAGATGTATGCCTTTAATGACCGGTCCGATCACAGTGTCGCGCTACGGCCGGAATTTACGGCCGGTATTGTGCGGTCGTTTATTGAGCATGGCATGAACTCATTGCCGCAGCCGGTGAAGCTTTACATGTATGGGCCGCTGTTTCGGTATGACCGCCCGCAGGCTGGGCGCCAGCGCCAATTTAACCAGCTCGACCTGGAAGTGATCGGTGAGGCGTCGCCCAGCGTGGACGCACAGGTGATCACTTTAGCGCAGCGGTTTTTCCGCAAGATCCGACTTGGCAATTTGTCGCTGCAGCTTAATAGCATCGGCGACGCCGCCTGCCGCCCTAAGTACAAGAAAGTGCTCACGGAGTACCTGGAGGCCAATGTTAAGAAGCTGGCGCCGGTGGACCGTGAGCGTATCGCTAAGAACCCTCTGCGCGTGCTGGACTCGAAAGAGCCGGCTACCAAGGCGGTGCTGGCGGATGCGCCGCAGACGCTGAATTACCTGTGTGAGGCCTGCCAGCAGCACTTCTCGGGTGTTCTGGAGTATTTAGACGATCTGGGTATGCCATATGAGCTCAATCCGCTGCTTGTGCGCGGTTTGGATTACTACACGCGTACGGTGTTTGAGTTTTACGGCGAGCGAGAAGGGGCGCAGTCGAGCCTTGGTGGAGGCGGCCGCTACGACGCGCTCGTTGAGATGCTGGGTGGCCATCCGACCCCGGCCGTGGGTTTTGCACTCGGCGTTGAGCGGATTTTGCTCGAGATGGAAGCGGCTGGGATTGTGCAAGGTGGGCCGGATCAGAAGCGCGTGTATGTAGCAAGCCTCGGTGAGCCTGCCCGGCTGGCGGCCTTCCGCCTGATCGAGCAGCTCTTGGACGGCGGCGTTGGTGCGGTTGGTGCGGTGGACCGTGATGGCATCGGCTCGCAGCTGGCCCGCGCAGATAAGCTTGGCGTGCCATATGCGGTCATCATCGGCCAAAAAGAGGTGCGCGAGGAAACGGTGATTTTGCGGGATATGGGTTCAGGTGCGCAGGAGATTCTGCCGCTAGGACAGGTAGTAGCCGAGCTGCGCAGCCGTTTCGGCGTTCAATAGCTTTAGGATTAAAACGGATCAGGATCCCGGGAGCGTGCTCCCGGGATCCTTTGTGATCCCAACCCGTGCCCAAGGGTCAGTCGGCGGCGCTGCTGACCGGTGGGACCGGCTTCGGCCGAGGCGGTGGGTACTTGCGCCGCAGCCGGATGAAGACCGGCAGGTCGATGAGCGCCAGGACGAACAGCGCCAGCGTCGCGATCAGGGGCGGCCAGGACAGCCGGGGCGGCGCGTCCTGGTCGTACCAGCGGTACTGGTTGATCTGGCCGTACGACGGTCCGGGCTCCAGGCTCTTCCAGGCGGTGTACTCATCGCCGACGTTGGCGTAGGCGGAGACATCCAGCACGGGGTGCTGGCCGTCCGGGAAGTCCACCTCGGCCACGATGTTGCTGTAGCCGTTGCGGGGGTAAACCCGGGGCTTCTCAGCGAGGTGTCCGGTGATCTGGACCTGGGCGGTGGGTCGGGTGCGGGTAGTGCTGACGATGGCCGTGGCGGCGCCGGTGAAGACCGTGCCGACCACGAGCGCAATCAGAGCGCTCCCCGCGATTTTGCGGAAGATGTCTCCGCGGAGCATGGCAGCTCCTTCCATACTGCTAGGCGATGGAAAGGTTATTTTGCTCTTAATTTTCTATTTTGTCAATGTGTGCCCCTCATTGCAATGCGCCTCGCCAAGGCGCAAAATAAGGCCAAATTGGATGTGGAGGTTCCGCGATGGGCATAGTAGAGTTTCTGATATTTTTGGTCGTGCTCTGGGTGCTGTTTGGCCTGAGGATTGTCCAGCAATACGAACGGGGAGTGGTGTTTCGGCTGGGCCGGGCGCTGCCGAACGTAAAGGAACCGGGTCTGCGGCTGATTATTCCGATTGTCGATGTGCTGCGCAAGGTTAACATGCGTACTATCACCATGCCGATCCCGTCGCAAAAAGTGATTACCAAGGACAACGTATCGATCGATGTGGCGGCGGTGGCGTACTACAACGTGGAAGACGCAAATAAGTCTATTGTGGCGATTGATAATGTGATGGTGGCCATCAATCAGATTTCACAAACGACCGTGCGTAACATTGTGGGCCAGCATCCGATGGATGAGGTGCTTTCGGCGACCGATAGCATCAACAAGCAAGTGATGTCGATCCTGGAAGATACCGTGGTGCAGTGGGGTGTGCGTATGACGAAGGTGGAGCTCAAGGATATCCAACTACCCGACAGCATGCAGCGGGCTATGGCCAAGCAGGCCGAGGCTGAGCGCGAGAAGCGGGCCAAGATCATCGCGGCTGATGGTGAATTCCAGAGTGCGGAAAAGCTAGGACAGGCGGCGGATATTATCCAGGCCCACCCGATTGCCTTGCAGCTGCGTAACTTGCAGGTGATGACCGAAATTGCCGGAGACAAAAATTCCACCATTATTTTCCCGGCGCAGTTTATGGACACGCTCAGCAGCGTGAAGAACTTTATGGCTAAAGAGACGAAATAGGGGTCCGGTTTGAATGTCTATTCGTATCTTGTAAACGGCTATTTCCAGATCTTGGGGCACTTTCCGCCGGCGCTGGCGTGGTTGGTGAGTTTGGCAGTATTAATCGCCTTTGTGACGCTATTTCTTAGCTTGGTGCGGGCGAACCTCTGGTTTTTGATTTTGCTCGCGATATTTTTGCCGGTAGTAATTCCGATTATTGTGCGGCTGCTTACCGATGCTTTTATGTTTTTCGTGTTTCTCGTGCGACAGCTCGGCGTGAAGGTCTAGAGTCCGAGGCGGCGGGCAATACCCAACACCTGCGACACGTAGGTGTTGGAATGATTGTAGTGATAAAG